>JALEYA010000093.1 GCA_022779945.1 Oscillospiraceae bacterium
GAAGTAGGAGCGGTACTGAATGACCGAGCGCCGCAGCGCGAGAATCGAGCCCCGTCATCCGCTCCATTTTTTTGCCTTTTTTATTCGATTCTGAATCATGAATCCGTTCTCGAAAGAGGGCGGTTTTTTGCGTTTTGTGCCGGAAAACGGCAGGTCAGTCATATTGTTTTAAAGATTATAAATTTTCTGTAAAAGTGCTTGCTTCTTTTGTCATTATATGGTATTTTAATATTAAAGGCAACCTCTGAAAACATCCAGGCATTCGTCATAGCGCACAACTAATGCCGTCTTTGTCGTTAAAAAACCTTGAATACACAAAGTATTCCTGCGGTTTTTGCCTAAAATCCGACATCATTTGTGCACTATGCCAAACGCCTGGAGTTTTCAGAGGTCGCCTAAAGGCAGTCTCTCGGCATTCATTTGCCTTTTTCAGCAGATTCGGGAGGTTTTTGCGGTTAAAATTAATATTCACGGAGGAAAGAAGAATGAACGGAAAAATGAAACGTTTTCTGGCTTGTGTCATGGTTGTTGTTCTGACGCTTACGGCTGTACCGCTCGCAGGCTTCCCCGGGCTATTGGCAACAAAGGCTGAAGCGGCCGGGGTATGGGACGGATATTATAAATACTCTATTCACGACGGCGAAGCCTCGATCGACAATTGCGACACCGAAATCAGCGGAGACGTGGTCTTGCCCGGATCCTTCGAAGGCTGTCCCGTCACAAAGATTTCTCCTTATGCATTTGCATCTTGCCGGAAAATAGAAAGCGTAAAAATCCCGGACAGCGTCAGAATTATCGGCGCATCTGCCTTTGATTTCTGCTCCGCTCTTAAAAGTGTTGATTTCGGAACCGGTGTTACCGAGATCGGAGAGGAAGCGTTTTACAATTGCGGCTCTCTTTCTGAAATCACCATTCCCAAAAATGTTACAAAGATCGGTTCCGGTGCATTCGTCAGCTGCAGGGCGTTGGCGAGCATTACCCTTCCGGACAGTCTGACCGAAATGGGAATTACCGTATTCTACGATACGGCATGGTATGAAGCACAGCCGTACGGCCCGGTTTATATCGGAAAATTCTTCTACGAATATAAGGGCACCATGCCGAAAAACACGGCGTTTACGGTTGCCGACGGAACAAAAGGAATTGCCGGCACCGCCTTCTTCAACATGAAGAACCTTGTAAGCGTTTCTCTCCCCGACAGTGTCATCAGTATCGGAGAACGGGCTTTTGACGGTTGTGCGGGGCTGAAAAGCGTCCGCTTCGGTAAAAATCTTGCGATAATCGGAAAGGCGGCCTTCAGCTACTGTTCTTCTCTTCAGAGCGTTGAAATTCCGGAAAAAGTCACGCAGTTAAACCGGGAAGTGTTTCAGAATTGCTCCTCGCTTATGAGTGTTTCCTTGCCCAAGGGGCTTGTGAGCATCGGCCCGTTCGCATTTAGCGGCTGTAAGCGGCTTACGGGTGTCACCATACCCAAAGGGGTGACCGAAATCGGCGACAATGCATTCAACGGCTGTACCGGTATTGACTACATAAAGCTGCCCGATAAAATGACAAGCATCGGCGCCGGTGCATTTTCCCGCTGTAATCAGCTGCGGTATATCCATATTCCCGACGGCGTTACCAATGTCGGAAATGCCGCTTTTGCCGGATGTACAAAACTCACCGACATGGTGATTCCGGATTCGGTCGTATCGTTCGGCGCCGAGGCTTTCCGGGGCTGTACCAATCTGAAAACCGTCACCATCGGCAACGGTGTGACACAGATCGGCGCCTATACCTTTTATCAGTGCAAAAATCTCAGCACGATCCGAATCGGAAAAAATGTGAAAGCCATCCGATACTACTCGTTCGTGGAAATTGCGGACTTCCCGGATGTTTATTATGCCGGAAGCGAAGCGGACTGGGCGAATATCACGATCCACAAAAGCAACGATATGCTTCAGAGAGGAAAAATAAAGTACGGCTGTGACCTTTCTCATACGCACAGCTACGAAACCGTGATTTTTGCAAAAGCCACTCTGACGCAGGACGGACGATATGCGAAACTTTGTAAGATCTGCTGCGCAGAGTATTCGACCGGTGTCATTTACAAGGCGGCTTCTTTCAGTCTTGCCAAAACCAAATATTCCTGTGACGGCGGTGTAAAGACTCCTGCCGTGACGGTGAAAGACAGTAAGGGCAGAACCTTAAAAAACGGCAGAGATTACACGGTCACCTATGCTTCGGGCAGGAAAAATGTCGGAAAATATGCCGTAAAAGTTACCCTTACAGGCAATTACAGCGGAAGAACGTATTTGTATTTTGATATTCTTCCGGGCGTCACGTCAAAGCTTGATGCGACCGGGTCGACTTCGGCCGTGAAGCTTACCTGGAAAGCGGTTCCCGGCGCAACGGGATATCGGGTATTCCTTTACAATACAAAGACAAAAAAATACACCAAGCTTGCCGACACCAAGGCGCTTACCTATACGGCCGGAAAGCTTCAGACCGGAACGAATTACCTGTTTGCGGTAAGAGCATATACGATTATCGGAAAAGACGTTATCTGGGCGGACAGCTTCAAAACCGTTCTTACTTGCACAAAACCCGGCACACCGACGCTTATCGCAGCCGCCGGAGCCAAAAAAGCGGCGCTGAAATGGAACAAGCAGACGGGTGCGACCGGCTATGTTGTCTATATGGCGACTTCGAAAACCGGCAAGTACAGCCGGGTTGCGGTTCTCAAAGGCAATTCGGCGGTAAGCTATACAAAAACGGGGCTTACCACGGGAAGAACCTACTATTTCAAGGTTGCCGCCTATAAGACCGTCGGCGGAAAGAATATTTACGGCGGATTTTCGTCCGTCAAAGCGGTAAAAGTCAAATAAACCGGATCAGTCTGAGCGGAAGAGCCGTTCGGACTGATTTTTTTGAGTAAAACACAAATAAAAAGTCCCAAAACTCTTGATATTTCGAAAAGAATGTGTTAAAATACTTATCGTATGGTAACGTGCAGAGTGGGCTTTTGAAGTCCGCTCTTCTTTATTGCTTTTTGACCCGACATAAAAAGGAGGCAGATTATGGCGAAAGGCGGAAACACCGTTGCGGCGGTCCGGAAAATCGTAGAACCGATCGCAGAACAGTTAGGACTCGAAATCTGGGACATCCGTTTTCTGAAAGAAGGAACGACCTGGTATCTTCGGATCTTTATTGACAAGGACGGCGGCGTCTCGATTGACGACTGTGTGGAAATGACACGCGCGATCAATAAGCCGCTTGACGAGGCGGACCCGATTGAACAGGCGTATTGCCTGGAAGTAAGCTCCCCCGGAATTGAACGGGAGTTGACAAGAGACGAGCATTTTTTAAAATGCATCGGACAGAAAATCATGGTCAGAACGATCCGTCCGATCGACGGCAAGCGGGACTTTAAGGGCGTGCTCGAAAGCTATGACAACGGAACGATCGGCTTTCGTGCCGACGACGGATCGGGTCTTGCGTTTACCAAAAAGGAAGTGTCTTTTGTAAAACTGGACGACTTCCCGGACGAATTTTAAAATTCATACAAAATCATTTAATCAATATATCGAAAGGACTGAGCGTAAAAAATGAACGAAGAATTATTTGAAGCGATAAAGCTTCTTGAAAGCGAAAGAGGGATTCCTGCGGATTTTATCTATGAAAAAATCAGGGATTCCCTTGTGAAATCGGCGAAGAAGGCTCTCGGCTATACCGACAGAGAGCTGTCTTTACCCGAACATTTTGAAAGAGCATTGGGCAAGAACGTTATTCTGCGCTCAAGAGAGAAAATTGACGGCAAGAACGACTTCAAGGGTGTGCTTGAAGCGTACGATGACGACACCGTAACCGTTAAACTCAACGACGAAGAAACCAAGACATTCGAAAGAGCTGCACTTACCGCAATCAAGCTTGCCGACAACATTTTCTGCGACCTTGACCCGGAAGAAAAGACCATGCGTGTTTACAGAAGAATGGAAGTAGTCGATGAGGTCGAGGACAAGAGAACGCAGATGTCTCTTGAAGAAGCGCAAAACTATGCCGACAACGCTTCCGTCGGCGGAATCGTTGATATTACGATCGACCCCAAGACAGTAAGCCGTGTTTTTGCCCAGAACGCAAGAAGCGTACTTCGTCAGGGTATCCGTGAAGCCGAAAGCGAGCGGAACAAAAGAGAATTTCAGGACAACAATCAGGAGGTTGTTACCGCTGTTGTTGACTATGTTGATCCCGAAACGGGTGACGCAAGAATCACGATCGGCAGAAGCCATGCGACGCTCTTCAAGGGCGATCAGCTTCCCGGTGAAATTCTTGCCGTCGATAAGGAGATCAAGGTTTTCGTTTCCGTCGTAAAGGACGAAAAGAATACCTCTTATGCCAATATTTCAAGACGGCATCCGGGTCTTGTCAAGAGACTGTTTGAGCGGGAAGTACCCGAAGTTTCCGACGGTACGGTTGAGATCGTTTCCGTTTCAAGAGAAGCCGGATCCAGAACCAAAATTGCCGTCGGAAGCCGTGACGAAAATGTTGACGCCGTCGGTGCCTGCATCGGTCCGCGCGGTCAGCGTGTCAACAGCGTTATTGACGCTCTTTGCGGCGAGAAGATCGACATTGTCCGTTACAGCGAGGAGCCCGAAAAATATATTGCCGCCGCGCTTGCTCCGGCACAGGTAACTTCGGTCACCGTTGACCCGAACGTACCGAAGAGCTGTCACGTTGTCGTTCCCGACAATCAGCTTTCGCTTGCCATCGGCAACAAGGGACAGAACGTCCGTCTTGCTGCAAGACTGACCGGCTGGAAGATTGACATTGTCGCGCAAAGCGCAGCCGAATAACCGAGTATCAGGCGTAAGGAGTGAAGTCTATGCAAAAAAGAAAAATTCCGATGAGAAAATGTATGGGCTGTAATGAAATGTTCCCGAAAAAGGAACTGGTAAGAGTGGTTAAAACAAGACTTCCCGGCGAGGAAGGGGAAGAAGAAAAATACGAAATTTCCCTTGACCTTACGGGAAAAAAGTCGGGCAGAGGCGCCTATGTCTGCAGGAAAACGGAATGCCTGAAAAATGCCCGGAAGGCCAAACGGCTTGAACGGGTTCTTGAATGCTCGATTCCCGGAGAGGTCTATGACCGGATGGAACGGGAGATGACGGAAAATGAATAATCGTCTGTTGTCCCTTCTGGGAATTGCAAGACGGGCGGGTCGGCTTTCGGTCGGACATGATGCCGCTGTTGAAGCCATTGTAAAGAACAAGGCGAAGCTTTGTGTCCTTTGCCGTGACGCGTCCGACAGACTGAAAAAAGAAATGCAGCACGCCTGTACTTATGAAAAAAAGAATGTTGCCTGCCTGATTCTTGACTGTGATATACTTACGCTTTCCGGAGCGATCGGAACAAAGGCCGCCGTCCTGACCGTGAATGACGAGGGCTTTTCGAAAAAGATCGTCTCCCTTTATAACGAACAACAATCCTAAGATAAAACGGTAAGCGTGCTTACCGAACCGAACAGGAAAGGAATGATACTATGCCTAAAGAAAAATACAAGGTACACGAAGTCGCCAAGGACTTCGGTCTCGGCAGTAAAGACATTATCGGCTTGCTTGACAAATATGTCCCGAAAGAGAGAAAGCATTCAACCGTTCTTGAGGACGCCGAACTGGATCTGATTTTTGAAACGCTGACAACCGAAAATGAGGTTGAATCGTTCGACGCATACTTTGCCGCAGGCGAGAAGAAAAAGGCAGAAAAGAAAGAAGAACCGAAGGCAGAAGAGCCGCAGGAAGGAAAGGCGGAAGAAAAAGCCGTACAGGAAGAAAAAGAGTCCGCAAAGCCGGCTGAAAAGGCTTCAAAGCCCAAGACGGAAAAGAAAAACGACGGAAAGCCCACCGCGGAAAAAACGGTAAAAGAAAAGAAGTCCGAGCCGCCCAAAAAAGCTCCCGAGCAAAAGACCGACAAGCAAAAGAAAAACGAAGAGCGCAGAAACAAGCCCATTCAGGCAAGAACCAAGGGCGAAAAGCGCCACATTGATACAAGAAGCAGCAACGTTGACCTGGATAAGTACAACGAGCGTTATGAAGAGATTGCTCCGGCAAGCCGCATGAAGGACACGGGAGCTACCAAGCAGAAGCTGAAACAGAAATCCCAGCAGTACAGAAAGCAGGGTATGCGTTCCTCCAAGCGTGAAACCGAGGCGGAAAGACTCAAGAGAATCGCCGCCGAAAGAGCCAAGAAAACCATTACGATCAAGGTTCCCGATGAAATCACCGTCGGCGACCTTGCGATGAAACTTCATATGACCGCCGCCGAGGTTATCAAAAAGCTGTTTTCTCTCGGCGTCATGGCTTCGGTCAATCAGACGATCGACTATGATACCGCCGAAATCGTTGCCACCGAGCTTGGCGCAAAGGTCGAAAAGGAAGTTGAAGTCACCATCGAGGAAAGAATCATCGACGACAGTGAGGACGCCCCCGAAGATCTTCTTCCGAGAGATCCGGTTGTCGTTGTTATGGGTCACGTTGACCACGGTAAAACTTCGATCCTTGACGCGATCCGGAATACCGCCGTTACCGCAACCGAAGCCGGCGGCATTACCCAGCACATCGGTGCGTACAGAGTGGACTGTAACGGTCAGATGATCACCTTCCTTGACACACCGGGTCACGCCGCTTTCACCTCCATGAGAGCCAGAGGCGCCATGGCAACGGATATTGCCGTTCTGGTTGTTGCCGCCGATGACGGTATCATGCCGCAGACGGTGGAAGCCATCAGCCACGCAAAGGCAGCCGGTGTTCAGATTATTGTTGCCATCAACAAAATGGATAAAGAGGGCGCAAACCCCGACCGGATCAAGCAGCAGCTGACTGAATACAGCCTTGTTCCCGAAGAATGGGGCGGCGACACGATCTGCGTTCCCGTTTCCGCAAAAACCCAGATGGGTATTGATTCGCTTCTTGAATCAATCCTGCTTGTTGCGGAAATGCTTGAATTGAAGGCAAATCCGAAACGTGCCGCTAAGGGCGTTGTTATTGAAGCAAGACTTGATAAGGGCAGAGGTCCTATCGCAACGCTTCTTGTTCAGAACGGTACGCTTCATACCGGAGACATCGTTGTTGCCGGCTCGTCCGTCGGCCGTGTCCGTGTTATGGTCAACGAAAGAGGCAGAAGACTCAAGGAAGCCGGTCCCGCCGTTCCCGTCGAGGTCATGGGTCTTGATGAAACCCCGAACGCAGGCGACGGCTTCGACACCGCAAGCGATGAAAAGCTTGCCCGTCAGCTTGTTGAACAGAGAAAGCAAAAGGCCAAGGAAGAACAGTTCAAGGCCTTCCATAAGGTCACCTTTGACAATCTCTTCGCTTCGATCAAGGACGGCGAGATGAAAGAGCTGAACATTATCGTCAAGGCGGACGTACAAGGCTCAGTGGAAGCGGTTACCCAGAACCTTGTAAAGCTTTCAAACGACGAAGTCAAGGTCAAGGTTATCTTAGGCGGCGTCGGTGCCATCAACGATTCCGACGTCATGCTTGCGAACGCTTCAAACGCCATCATTGTCGGCTTCAATGTCCGTCCCGACCCGAACGCACAGAATATGGCGGAACGTGACGGTGTTGAAATGAGAATGTACCGTGTTATCTATGACTGCATCGAAGAAATCGAAGCGGCCATGAAGGGTATGCTTGCGCCGAAGTTCCGTGAAGTCGCTCTCGGCAGAATCGAAGTCCGGACCGTTATGAACCTTTCGTCCGCCGGTAAAATCGCCGGAAGCTATGTACTTGACGGTAAGGTTACAAGAAACGCACAGATCCGCGTTGTCCGTGACGGCATTGTCATTGCCGAGGACGAAATTGCTTCTCTCCGCCGTTTCAAGGACGACGTCAAAGAAGTGGCGAGCGGGTTTGAATGCGGTATCGGTCTTACGAAATTTAACGACATCAAGGAGGGCGACATCTTCGAAGCCTTCATGATGGAGGAATACAGAGATTAAGCTTTCCGAAAGAGGTGATAAGAATGGCCGGATACAGAGTCAGCCGTGTATCGGAGGATATACGCAGAGAAATTACGGCAATCGTCCGTGAACTGAAAGATCCGAGAGTCGCCGGAAAAATGCTGACCGTTGTCAGAGTCGAGGTAAGCTCGGACGCTTCGTTTGCGAAGGTGTTTATCAGCGACTTCGGTGGAATCGAAAACGCAAAGGAAGCCGTCAAGGGTCTTGCGGCGGCTACGGGCTATATCCGACGTGAGGTCGGACAGCGGCTTCACTTACGAAAAACACCGGAGCTGAAATTTGTCGCCGACGATTCGGTGGAAAGAGGCTTCAATATGTTCAAAAAGCTTGACGAAGCCGAAAACAGGAGTGAAAAGACAGATGCTGATTGATTTTGAAACAGCAGTAAACGAACTCAGAAAAGCCGAAAACGTGCTTGTGCTGACCCATGCCAACCCGGACGGAGATACACTCGGAAGTGGCTTTGCGCTTGTACGGATTTTACGTCAGCTCGGAAAAAAAGCAAGGCTGCTTAATAATGAAGAGATTCCAAAGAAGTTCTCTTACCTTTACGAGGATTTGAAACAGGAAGATTTTCGTGAGGAAACCGTGATCGGTGTGGATATTGCCGACCGTGTCCTTCTGGGCAAGGAAACCGAAGAAAAGTACGGTGACCGGGTGAACCTTGATATCGACCACCACGGAACCAACCGTCTGTTCGCCGAAAAGACGTATGTTGAAGCCGATTCCGCCTCCTGCTGTGAGATTATTTTTCTTCTTGCCAAGGCGCTCGGCATCACAATCGACAAGGGAATCGCCGACTGTCTTTATACCGGTTGTTCAACGGACACAGGCTGTTTTCGTTATTCAAATGTCACCGAACGGACGCACAAAATTGCCGCTGAGCTTCTCTCGTTCGGAGCCGACCATGCGGCAATCAATGTCAAGATGTTCGAAACGAAAAGCTTCAGCCTTATTAAGCTTCAGACTATGGCACTTGAACAGCTTGAGCTGCATTTTGACGGCAGGGTTTCGTTTCTGACGGTCACAAGAAAAATGCTTGACGAAACGGGAGCGAGAGACGACGAAATCGACGCCCTTGTTGCCCTGTCCCGTCAGATTGAGGGTGTGCAGGTCGGGGTTACCTTTAAAGAAAAGCCGGACGGTGTGTTTAAGGCTTCTGTCCGCACCCATGAGGGTATCAACGCCGCCGATATCTGCTCGGCATTTTCGGGCGGCGGTCACGAAAGAGCGGCCGGTTGTTCGTTCAGCGTGCCGATTGAGCAAGCGAAAAGCAGAATGCTAAGTGAGCTTCAGAAATATTTTCAGGAGGGATAGTGTTGAACGGATTCGTGTGTCTTGACAAGCCGCAGGGGATCACCTCGTTTGTCGCCGCGGCGAAGGTCAGAAGAATTTTCGGCGAAAAAAAGACGGGACATACGGGTACGCTTGACCCTCTTGCCACGGGTGTTTTGCCGGTTGCGTTCGGTTCGGCGACAAGGTTTATCGAGCTGATCCCCGACCACGACAAGGCTTACCGGGCGACCTTCCTTCTGGGCAAGAGCACAGACACGCTTGATATCACGGGCAACGTGCTTTGCGAAAGCGAGGTTACTGTCAAAAAAGAAGATGTCGAAGCGGTACTTCCCGGTTTCTTAGGCGAAAGTATGCAATTGCCGCCGATGTATTCCGCACTCAAAAAGGACGGCGTGCGCCTTTACGAATTGGCAAGGCAGGGCAAGGAAGTTGAAAGAGAAAGAAGAAAGATCAATATTTTTTCTCTCGGCCTTGTCGGACAAAACGCAAACGAATATACCATCGACGTTTCTTGCTCGGCCGGAACGTACATACGCTCGCTGATTGCCGACATCGGCGAAAAGCTCGGCTGTCCGGCGGTGATGACTGTCCTTACAAGAACCAAAGCCAACGGAATCCCACTCGGAAAGTGCGTGACGATTGAAGAGCTTGAAAGACTGAAAAATGAGGACAGACTTATGGAGGCTGTGATCCCCGTGGACGAGCTTCTTTCCTATCCGTCGGTTTTTGTCACAAAGCCGCAGGCAATTCGTTTTTCCAACGGCGGAGAGCTGGATTTAGACAGAATGAAGTGCGATAAGACGGACGGTTTCCGACTTGTTTATTCGCCGGATAAGGTCTTTCTCGGGGTGGGGGAGATCAGAACCGAAAGCGGCGTCATGACCGTGAAAAAAGTGATACCGGGCTACACCGGATAAAAGTAATGAAAAGAAAACTTGAGATACAAAAGGAGGGTGGGAATTTGCCGGATTTTGAAAACGCAGCAATCGAAAAAGATACGGTTGTTGCGCTCGGAAATTTTGACGGACTTCATGTCGGTCATAAAAAGGTACTCGATAAGGCAATCGAACGGTCAAAAGCCAAAGGCTATCTTCCCGTTGCCCTGCTGTTTGACGAGCACCCGAGAAAATACACGCTCGGAAAAAGACCGCCGATTTTAATGACGGACGAAATGCGGGACAAAAAGCTTTCTGAAATGGGCTTTATGGTGGTGAAAATGTGTTTTTCTCAGTGGCGCGACCTTACCCCGGAGGAATTTCTTTCACGCATTCATGAAAAGCTTCATGTCAGAGCGATTTGCTGCGGATTTAATTATCACTACGGCAAAAACGGCTCAGGCGATATCAAAACGCTTGAGAACGGGTGTCGCGTACTCGGAATTGATTTGTTCTGGCAAACGGCGGCGTTTTATAACGGTGAGCCGGTCAGCGCAACAAGAATCCGGAAAGAGATTGAAAACGGGAATATGGAAGCGGCGAACGCAATGCTCGGAAGACCGTTTTCCTATGAATTGACGGTTGTCGAGGGCGACAAAAGAGGTCGTGTGCTCGGCTTCCCGACAATCAATCAGATTTTTCCCGACGGTTTTGCCGTGCCGAAGTTCGGCGTTTATGCGTCAAAGGTCTGCATTGACTCAAAATGGTATCCATCGGTCACCAATATCGGAATCCGACCGACCATTGAAACGGACGAATTGAGAAGTGAAACGCACATTATCGGTTTTTCCGGAGACCTTTACGGAAAAAAGGTTGAAGTTTTTCTTTTAAAACACACAAGACCCGAAAAGAAATTTAACGGACTCGGTAAGCTTGCCGAAACGATTTCGTACGATACCGAAACGGCAAGAAGAATTTATCTTGAAAGCGAAGGAGCTTTATAATGAATCAGCTTGATGTAAAAGCCGTGTTTTTTGATTTTGACGATACGCTTCAAAGCCGGAAGGGCGCTTACAGACTTTACTGTGAGGACTTTCTGACGAAGTATTTCCCCGGAATTTCAAAACAAGAAAGAGAAAAAAAGCTTGACGAAATGGAAGAACACGTTGACGGCGGTTATAAAGACCGAGAAGTCTATTTTCCCGAAATGATCGCACTCTGGCATTGGGAAAACCATCCGCCGCTTGAGGAGTTGTACGATTCGTTCAACAATGATTTCGGAAAGCACGTCGTCTTGCTTGACGGTGCCGTTGACGTTTTAAAGAAGCTGAAAGAAAAGGGGTATATCCTCGGCGCTGTGACGAACGGTGTTTCATCGCTTCAGAACACAAAGCTTGACACGGCGGGCATCAGAGGACTTTTCGATGTGGTCGTCGTTTCGGGCGACATCGGAATTTATAAGCCCGACCGAAGAATTTTTGACGAAGCGGCAAGACGTGCCGGCGTCGAAAATGAAAAGGTGCTTTTTGTCGGCGATCACCCGATCAACGACATAAAAGGCGCGCTTGGTGCCGGCATGAAAGCGATCCGGATGAATTACGGAGATTTTAAAGGCAAAGGACTCGGAGAAGAAGGAGTCGTTGCCGAAATAGAGGACATCAGACAGGTACTTGATTACGTTTGATTCAATCAAGGGAGGAACAGAAAATGTTTTGCGGTAAATGCGGTCATGAGTTTTCCGACGAATTGGATAATTGTCCGTTTTGTCTTGAACCGGTAAAAAAAGAGAAGAAAAAATTTGTTGTCAACATTACGGACGATGATGCGTTCGGCGAAACCGACAGCGTCTTTTCCTTTGACCGTCAGCAGGAATACTCAAAAAGCTTTTCAGAACACGAAAACAACATCTTTCCGGAAAAAGCCGAAAGCTTTGTTCCGCCGGAACCGGTGCAGGAGCCAAAGGCTTTTTTTGAGGATGAAAATATAAAAAACAACAATATGTCGTTCCCGGAAAGTGAACCGGAAACGGTGCAAAAGACAGAAACGGAAGAAGCCCCCGTTTCAAAGCCGCCCCGCACAAAAGGCAAAAAAGCGGCAGGCGCCCCGAAACGGAAAGCTTCTTCGAAAAAGGCAGAGAAAACACCGGCCGGAAAAACAAATCCGAAGTCGGCAAAAGCGTTTCTGACCGTGAAAATCATGATTGCGGTCTGCGTCTTGCTGACGGTGGGGCTTACGGTTGTCGGGGCGGCAACGCCGATTTTCAAAAACAGCGCAGGCGTCGGAAAGACGGTTGCTCTGTCGGGACTTTCCAAGGAAGCAACAGCAAGCTTCGAAGAAATTGCGCCCTCGTTTTCGATGTTCTTTGAGGACGGATACGACAAAAGCAAGGTAACGTTTGACAATATTGTGTCCTGTCTTGTACCGGACAGTGAAAACGGCATCTATTCCGCCTTGTTCCCGAAAAAGGACGCATATGAGAATCAGGTCGATCCGCTTGAACGGTTTTCGGACGGTGAGGTTTATTCCTATATAAGCGTTGACAGCGAAGAAATCGGCAAAACGGCGGGACTGTTGGGACTTACGGCGTATGACGACATCAACACAAGCTATTGCTACTGTTACAATGACCGGTATTACTTTGCTCCGTCAAATCAGTATTCCGATGAAAACGCCGAAACTCAAACCATGCAGGTCAAAGTGACTTCCTCCAAGCTGACAGATGAGGGCAAGTACTATATTGAATGTGCGCTTTATCCGGAAGACGCCCAAAAAGATGAAAAGGGCAACTTCTCCGTTGAGCCGGAATCGAATGTTTATTTCCTTGCCGAATATGAGCAGGCGGGCGAAGATTTTGATTGGGCTGTCAGCAAAATCAGCAGTACTCCCTTGTACGGACAGGCCGCCGCTACTCCGGAGGATTCCGATGAATTGCCGTATGAAATGCGGACAAAAACGTTTGAAGCTGTGACCTCTTCGGGCAAGACCTATGCCGAATATATTATCGAATATCCGTTCTTCAGCGGGGAAGGCGTTACCCGGACGACGGTCAATACGCTGTATAATGAATTGGTTTCTTCTTATCAGAAAAAGGCAGACAATGCCGACCGGCTTTATAAAAGATATGTCAGAAGCGGAGCCGATGTAAGCAAATTACCGCTTAAAGTTCATATCGTTTCGACCGTCACCTTCAACGAAAACGGGTATCTTTCGCTTCTTGAAAGAACGACCGAAAACGACCCGACGGTTACAACCGGCGAAACCACCACCGAACAGACCACCTATTCGTATTACGCAACACAGACCGAAACCGAAGTTCAGTCCGAAAAGGCAGAGCTTCCGGGGACAACATACGAAGGCTATACGTTTGACGTGGAAAGCGGAGATTTTATTCAGAAGGACGATATCCTCGGCAAGGATTATCAGGCAACACAAAAGCTTCTTTTTGAGGCCTATCAGGGCAAAGCCAAGGAAGAACCGATTGAGGAGACAACGACACAGTCCTATTATTCTTACGGCTATGAACAGACTGAGACGAATGAAGAATCCGCCGACACAGACGGCATTGGCCAGAAAATTTACTCGTGTGCATGGGTACTGATGCCCGAGGGCGTCGGCTTCTGTTATCAGCCGGAAAACGGCGGACTTGAAACCGTTGTTCTCGGATATGACAAACTTGACAACAACAGTCTGTTTTAAGAAAACAAGGAAGTGATAAAATTGGAAGCAGAAAAGCTTTTAAAAGGAAAATTTGAAAAACTCGACGCAAACACATATGCGTTACAATACGAAAATGACTATGCACTTGACATAGTGCTCGGTCAGGGCGTAAAAAATATCATGGAGCTTGCCGCGCTTTTGCAAAAGCATTTTCATACGCAGAAGGGTGAGCTGAAAATGCATGGCGGCGGCTTTGCCTGCACAACGTTCAATGCCTTTACCAAGGACGGTCAGCATATTCTTGCAAGAAACTTCGACTACAAGGACGCTCCGTCGATCGTTGTCTGGACAGCACCGGAAAACGGCTATAAAAGCGTTGCTATGACCGACACGAACGTCCTTCTTTACGGTGACAAATTAGGCGAAAAGAAAAACAGAAACCGCCTTTTGCTTGCTCCCTATGCCTGTATGGACGGCATCAACGAAAAAGGGCTTGCCATCGCTGTACTCGAGATTAAAACCAAAGCAACGCATCAAAGAACGGGCAAAAAGAACCTGACCACGACCGTCATGATCCGGGCGGTGCTGGATAGATGCGCCACGGTTGACGAAGCGATTGAAATGTTCCGCCGGTACGATATGAACGACTCGCTGTTTTGCAATTATCATTATCAGATTGCGGACGCAAGCGGAAAAAGCGTTGTCATTGAATATGTCGACAATGAGATGCGGCTGATTGCGCCGAAGGATAAGACACAGTACGTCATGAATTTTTACCTGAGTGCCGACGGCGACAACAAAAAAGGCTTCGGTTACACCCGTGAAAAATGGGTGAAAGAGGCGTTTGAAGCCTGCGGCGGAACGGTAATGGAGGAGCAGGAGGCAATGAAGCTTCTTGAAAAATGCCGTCTTGACTATAAACACAAAAGAGGCTATCAGATCACAAGCCTTTGGAGTGCCGTCTATAACTGTAGCGAAAGAACCATGCTATTAAGCACCCGGATGAACTACGGTAAGCAGTATCGCTTCGGTGTGGATCCGGAAATATAACGGAAAGGCAGTGCGGCCAAAATGCATTGCCTTCTTCTTTACCGTTTTTTCACCGCAAGCACATACCCGACACCTTTCGGAGCGGTGATTTCATGCTGCGGATTTTTCCTGTTATAGCTTTCGCAAAAAGCTTTCGTTGCCGACTTGTCATCATGATGTTCATAAATCAGAAATCCGCATTTGGCAAGCAAAGATTCGATTTCACGGTAGGTATATTCCGCTTTCATTTTTTCGTTCGCTCCTGCGGCAAGAGCGCGCACCCGTTCGCTTTCGACTCCGTTTTCCGTCATCGGATAATCGAATATAACGGACGAACCCTCGCACCAGAGTGCAGCAATTTCGCCGATAAGCTTTTTGAAGTCGCTCTTGTCAAGGTAGTAACTGAATCCGAGTAAGCTTGCGAACGAGCGTTTTTCTTGTTCAAATCTGCCGTTCACAAGAAGCCCGGACAGATTGTCCTTTGACAAATCACATTGGATATATGCGGTATCACATTTATTTTTAAGCCCTGCTTTTTCAATCCTCCTGAGCTTATCGTCAATCATATCCGGCAAATCAAGCTCAAACACCTTCAGAGATTCATGCGCTGTTCTGAGCGGATAAGTGTCGTATCCGCTTGCAAAAGATACCACCTGCTGTGTGCCGAGCATCACGGCGTTATCAAGCGTTTTTTCGGCAAAAGCGCTTCGGATCAGTACGGGAGCGGAAAGCTGACGGTCAACAATAAACCGCAACGCCCCCTGCTTTGTGCCTGTAAAGCCCGGAGCGAAAAACGAAACGCCCGAAGACAGATTTTCGCTGATGGTTTCGTACTCCTCTTTCGAAAGAAGCTCCTGTGCGTACTCATCTTTAAAAATATGCTCACGGTTGTTCCGGAAGTGATAAGCCCTTAAAAACAGGCTCATCAAGGCTGTCATGTTATTCAGGAGAAATCCCTCCTGAAAAGTGTTTACATACTTAATACACCAAAAGAGGGAGGAATACAAGACTTGATTTTTTTCGCAAAATGTGGTAATATAAGAGCGTCGAAGAGAGAAATTTCTTCGACTTTTTTATTTTTTGATGCTTTGTGAAACCACTTCGAAAAAAATATATGACACACATTCATTTTTCTTATCTTCTCAGGGTACCGATGTCGATGCGGTTTCCGGCGCAACATACAGCTCAAAAGGCATTATCGAGGCGGTGAAAAATGCGCTCGGAATCAATTCCGGTATCACCCTTGAAAGCACAGTGCCCTCATACACGCAAGAGACTGTACAGCCAAGCACACAAGCAACAACAGACGTAACGGAAAGTACAACAGAAGTGACAAGTGACGAATCCGAGGTGAAAACCGTAACGGAAACTACAACGGAAGAAAGCTTGGAAAAGACCGAAACACAATCTTCGCAAAGCAGCGGCGCCTTGCAGGACGGCACTTACACCGGCACCGGCAAAGGCAGAAACGGTGACGTTGCGGTCACGGTAACGGTGACAGGCGAAAAATCACCTCAATCAACATTGAATCCTCCCAGGAGGATGCGCCGTATATGGAAAGAGCAAAAAGTGTAATTGATGAAATCATCAATGCACAGTCGGTTGACGTGGATGCGGTTTCCGGAGCGACCATGAGCTCCAACGGAATTCTGGAAGCCGTAGCCGATGCGTTGGGACTGGAGTTTGAAAACACAAACAGCACCATTCAGGAGCATCACGGCGGACACGGAAAAGGACCGGGCGGAGGCTTCGGAGGTAAGAGACCCCCATTGTTTTGATATCAATGAAAATCACCCGAAGCTGAACCGTTCAGCTTCGGGTGAAATTTAATACAAGGTTTCCGCTTACCGTTTATATGTTTTCCCGAAACCACCCGTCTACGATTTCAAAATCGTCTTTTTCCATAAATGGATGCTCGCTGTTTTCGCTGACGGTAAGAGCCGCACCGAATTTGTCGCAAAAGCTTTGCAAGGACGAAAGCGGCTGCAGGTTATCCTTTCCGCCGTACAGAATAAACGTCGGAAATGGCCAGCGTTCAACCGGTTTTTCCAAGACATACTGATAGTAATCCCAGCGGAGTGTATCAATGTCCGTCGGGATTTCTTTTTTCTCCCGAAGCTCGGTTTCACTCACCCCCGACCAAAGCATCATGTGGGTAACAAGCCATTTCATGTCAACAATCGGCGACTGAAAAAGGCATTTTTCAAGTTTTCTGTCAGCGTAGGCGTTGAGTGAGAAATATGCGCCGAGACTGCACGCAAAAAGCGACACGCTGTTCCATCGTGAGAACACATAATCGGCGATCACGTTTAAGTCGTGTATGCCGTTCCACACGTCACAGCGGACGTTCTCCCCCATTCTTTCGCCGTGCTCGGGCAGGTCAAAGCTTAAAGTCTGATAGCCCTTGCTTTCGGCAATTGCGGCGAATTGTTCGGCGTATTCCTTACGGCTTTGCTTGCCGTGGACGTGGATATAAGTTTTTTCTTTCGGCTCTCCCCAAAGAATACAGGGAATATCGCCGATTGTAAAATGTTCCGTTTGCATTTTTATGTTGTCCTTTCCGCGAATGTCGGCGCTTCATGTTACTTATATGCCGAAGTGAATGATAAATTTGTTTTGGCTTTGCGCCTGACGCAGTAATTCACAAAGCTCGGACAGTTCCGGCTTTCCGTACGCAACGGCAATCATAGATTGAGCCGATTCCGGCGGAATCAAAGTGACGCCGCAATATGCAAGACCCTTTGCCGGCTTGTCCACGGTATGCCAGAACATATCGAGCGAACCGATTTCTTCGCTGAAAATTTCGATGATTTCA
>JALEYA010000218.1 GCA_022779945.1 Oscillospiraceae bacterium
TTGTGACTCTGCTTTCAGTTAGCAGAAAGCTATTGATATACAGCAAAAAAAACAGGAGAGAACAAACTATCCGAAACACAACCACCGAGACCACACTTAGTGTTTTTCCTCCACGAAAAGCGTTCTTTGCTGACTTTCTGACGCGCCTGTCAGAATGTCAGTGCCCGCGCGGCATTAGCGCAAAGGTAAAAGAATAGAAGAAGTTATAGCAGAAGAGAACAGATTAACATTTACCCTGATAAACTGAAATTTGTCACTCAATTTACGGCTCGGGCTGTTAGCTTTCAATTAAGCACCGCCTGACCCGGCATTGGTGTCGCCTTGCGACTGACAAACTAAAATTTGTCGCTCAGTTTACGGCTCGGGCGCTCAACTTTCAATCATGCACTGTCTGCCCCGGGATTATCGTCGTCATACGACCTCCAGGCGAACCTGCGACGATAATTAATAATTTTTTTCTCAAACGGTTGATTTTTTGAAAGATGTGTGATACAATGTCGATTACTAAATGGGTAATGTTCGAAATGAGGTGAAATATAATGAAAGATTCTATCCATCCCAATTATGAGCAGACTACGGTAAGATGTGCCTGCGGTGCGGTTTTTGAGACCGGTTCAACCAAAAAGGATATGCGTGTTGATATTTGCTCCAACTGCCATCCGTACTTCACCGGTAAGCAGAAGCTTGTTGACACCGGCGGACGTGTTGACCGCTTCAATAAGCGTTTCAATCTCAACAAGACCAAATAATCAGCTTTAAAACTGAGTAAATAGACGGCACATATTCTTGTACCGTCTTATTTTCTTTATATGGTGAAGTTTATGAGTGAGTATAAAACTGTTTTAAACGAGGCTGACGACGAATTTGTTGTCAAAAAGTCCCGCTTCATCGGCTATGTAAAACCGGTCAGAACCGCTGACGAGGCGGCTGAATTTATCAATGCCATAAAATCAAAGCATTGGGACGCCACCCATAACGTTTATGCCTATGTTTTGCGGGACGGTCAGACAAGACGGTACAGCGATGACGGAGAACCGCAGGGTACGGCGGGTATTCCTGTGCTTGACGTGCTTTTAAAAGAGGAGCTGACAGACGTTTGCGTGGTAGCAACAAGATATTTCGGCGGAATCATGCTCGGTGCCGGAGGTCTTGTCCGGGCGTATTCCCATACGGCGAAAATTGCCGTTGACGCCGGGACGATTATCACGATGGCGCTTTGTAAAATCGCAAAGGTTACCTGTGACTATAATTTTTACGG
Source organism: Oscillospiraceae bacterium (assembly GCA_022779945.1). GTDB lineage: Bacteria > Bacillota > Clostridia > Oscillospirales > Acutalibacteraceae > UBA6857. The sequence continues at coordinate 1,259 of JALEYA010000218.1, forward strand.
CAGACTGACGCCGCTGATTGCTCAGGCAGGCGGTATTGTCGAAAATACCGAATATGCCGACAATGTTACCGTAACGTTCAGAATTCACGAAGCCGCCTATGAAAAACTCAGCCTTGATATCATTGATAAGAGCTTTGGAAAATTTCAAAGTACGGTCATTGACGAAAAATTTTCCCAAATCTGATTTTTTTCGCTTGTTTAAGGGGGAAAAACCGAAAAACGGTGTATATATAAGTAGGCGGGTGATGAAAATTGAGTACGGTAAGAGAGAAAACGCTCGAAAATGAAAGAAAAAATATTTCCGGATACGGTATGCTTTGCGCAAACACAAAGGGACGTCAGCGTCCGGAGCCGGAGTGTGAGATACGGACAGCTTACCAGCGGGACCGCGACCGGATCATTCACTGTAATGCCTTTCGTCGGCTCAAGCATAAGACCCAGGTCTTTTTGTCGCCCGACAGCGACCATTACCGAACAAGACTGACGCATACGCTTGAGGTGTCTCAGATTGCAAGAACCATCGCCGTCGGTCTTTCGCTCAACGAAAATCTTACCGAAGCGATCGCTTTGGGCCACGACCTCGGTCATACGCCGTTTGGTCACGCAGGCGAAAGGGCGCTGAATGAAGTGCTTCCCGGCGGCTTCCGGCATTATGAGCAAAGTCTTCGCGTGGTTGATCGGATCGAAAACGACGGCGCGGGGCTGAACCTGACCTATGAAGTGAGAAACGGTATTCTTTGCCACACAAAAGGCACGCCGGCGAAAACGCTTGAGGGCAGGATCGTAAAGCTTGCCGACCGGATCGCCTATATCAACCATGACATTGACGACGCAATCCGCGGCGGTGTGATCAGCGAGAAAAGCCTGCCGGATTACTGCGTGATTATTTTAGGCAAAACAAAAAGCCAACGGATCAATACCCTTGTTCTGTCGGCAATCAACAACACGAAAGACGAAATCGTGCTTGGCCCGGATGTTCAGGCGGCATTTGACGATTTGCATCAGTTTATGTTTGACATGGTGTATACGAATCCCGTTTGTAAAAGCGAGGAAGGTAAGGCAATCTCGATGATACAAAGTCTTTATCGCTTTTTCAGCGAACACCCGGAAGAGCTTCCGAATGAATACATCAAAATCGCGTGGAAAGAGGGAGCCGAACGGGCGGCTTGTGATTATATAGCGGGTATGACCGACGGTTATGCGGTCAAAACGTTTTCAAACTATTTTATCCCCGGTTCCTGGCGGGGAGAATGAAATAATGCGTAATTCGTAATGCGTAATGCGTAATTGCGCTAAAGTTTCTACTAAGCGGCAATTTTCCGCCGCAAATCAAGATTCGATATAATAAAGATAACGGCTTTATTGGCGGGAAGCAAGTACGATAAAGTACAAGCTTTCCCGCAATTACGCATTACGCATTACGAATTACGAATTGAATTGGGGGTGTTTTTATGGCTCGGTTCAGCGATGAGTTTTTGTCTGAACTTCGGATGAGATGCGATATCGAACAGATCATCTCGTCCTATGTGCCTCTTCGGCGAAGAGGCAAAAACCTTGTGGGTCTTTGCCCGTTCCATAACGAAAAAACACCGTCATTCACCGTTTACCCCGAAACCGAAAGCTTTTACTGCTTCGGTTGCGCGGCGGGCGGCGAGGTTATCAGCTTTATCAGACGAATCGAAAATCTTGATTATGTCGAAGCGGTTCGTTTTCTTTGCGAAAGGGCAGGCATGAATATGCCTGAGGACGGGTACGACTCGAGTCTTGCCCAGAAGAGAAAGAGAATGTACGAGATCAACCGCGAGGCGGCAAGATTCTTCCACGAATATCTGTTTTCCCCCGAAGGAAAGGCAGGACTTGATTACTATAAAAGCCGCGGGTACAGTAAAAAGACCCTGGTTCGTTTCGGAATGGGATACGCGCCGAACGACTGGCGGAAGCTTTTGAACCACATGAAAGATAAAGGCTATTCGTATGAGGAGCTGTATGACGCCAACCTTGCCAACAAAAGCGAAAAAAACGGTAAGGTGAACTTTTACGAGAACTTCCGCAACAGGGTCATGGTTCCGCTTATCGACCCGAGAGGAAACGTTGTGGCATTCGGCGGAAGAGTGCTTGACGACAGCAAGCCGAAATACGTCAACACCTCGGACACCCTTGTCTATAAAAAGAGCCTCGGCGTTTTCGGACTGAATTTTGCGAAAAATTCGAAAGAAAAGTCGCTGATTTTAGTCGAAGGCTATATGGACGCGATTTCGCTTCATCAGGCAGGCTTTGATAATGCGATTGCCTGTCTCGGAACAGCTTTGACGAGCGAAATGGCGCATCTTCTTTCCCGCTACACCGACAAAATCATTCTCTCGTACGATGCCGACGAAGCCGGTCAGAAAGCCACGCAACGAGCAATCGGTGTTTTTTCTTCAATCGGCATGAAGTTGAACGTTGTGAACCTGACGGGCGGAAAAGACCCTGATGAAATCCTTCGCAAGTTCGGCCCCGAACGCTTCCGGAATCTGATTGACGGCGCGTCGAACGACATTGAATATGAACTGTTCAAGGTCAGAAAAGACTATGATCTTGAGACAGCGGACGGGAAGATGAAGTATCTGACCAAAGCGTGCGAGATACTTGCCGGAACGGGAGATTCCATCGCACAGGATATCTACGCTTCGAAATTGGCCGAAGAGCTTGACGTTGAAAAACAGACGATCAGCGTCCGCATCGGACAGCTGAAACGGAAAAGAATGAATGTCGAACGAAAACGGAAATTCAGCGAGCTTGAGCAAAAAGCGGTTTCCCAGGCGAGAAACGAAGCGATGAAATCCGGCACCACGGTGCGGGTTCTGAAAGCGCAAAAGAGACTGCTGGCACTGCTTTTCGGCAACCCCGATTTTTTGCCGCTGTCTGAGGGGAAAATTACGCAGGAGGATTTTCCGGACGGAATCTGCGGTACGCTTTATCGGCTGATTTCGGATAAAATCAAAAACGGCGAAAGCCTTGAACTCGGCTGCTTTGCGGAAATGCTCGGCGACAGCGAGATGAGTACGCTTGTCGGGATCATCCGAAGCGCAGACGGACTCACTTCGACAAAAAAAGAATATTCCGATTGTATAAATGTGATACTCGAGGAGAAAAACAAAGAAAAGAATGTTTCCGCCGGTCAGATGAACGACGAGGAGTTCAGCAAAGCGATGGCTGAGTTTAAGAAGAAAAAAAGCAATTAACATAGTAAGGAATACAAGGAAAGGTAAGGTAATTCTTATGGAAAACAACGAAAAGAAACTGATGATGAAAGCGCTGATCGAAAAGGGTAAGGCGGCCGGTAAAATCGACCTGACCGATATTGATGCCCTTACGATTGAAGCCGACCTTGAGGTCGAAGATATTGAAAAGCTGTATACGGAGTTTGAGGCGAACAATATTGAAGTCGTTGAGCCGACGGATGCAGACGTTTTCGACAACATCACAATGGATATTGACATTCCGAAGGACTACGAGAGTGCCGCTCCTGTTTCCGACAGCAAAAATATTGCGATCGACGACCCGGTCAAGGTGTATCTGAAAGAAATCGGACGTGTTCCGCTTCTGACGCCCGAGGAGGAAATCGAGCTTGCAATAAGAATCGCCGACAACGATCAGGAGGCGAAGGACAGACTGACCAAGGCAAACCTTCGTCTTGTTGTCAGCATCGCCAAACGATATGTCGGCAGAGGTATGATGTTCCTTGATCTGATTCAGGAGGGCAACCTTGGTCTTATCAAGGCGGTTGACAAGTTTGACTATACAAAAGGCTTCAAGTTTTCGACCTATGCGACCTGGTGGATCCGGCAGGCGATCACAAGAGCCATCGCCGACCAGGGCAGAACGATCCGTATTCCCGTTCACATGGTCGAAACGATCAACAAGGTCAAAAAGACAAGCAATATGCTGCTTCACCGCGACGGTAAGGATCCGACGCCCGAAGATATTGCAAAAGAGCTTGGTATGGGTGTTGACAAGGTACGCGATATTCTCCGTATTTCGCAGGAGCCGGTTTCGCTTGAAACTCCGATCGGTGAAGAGGAGGACAGCCACTTGGGCGACTTCATTCCCGACGACGATGCCCTTTCTCCGGCGGATGCGGCGGCGATGACCTTCTTAAAGACCAAGGTAAACGACGTTCTCGAAACACTCACCCCGAGAGAGGCTGAGGTTTTACGGCTTCGTTTCGGTCTCAAGGACGGTACTCAGCAGACGCTTGAAGAAGTCGGAAATGCGTTCGGTGTCACGAGAGAAAGAATCCGTCAGATTGAAGCGAAAGCCCTTCGTAAGCTCCGCCACCCGTCAAGAAGTAAGCACCTGAAAGACTTATAATATTTTTGGCGGGAGAGAATACATGACAAAAGCGAAAAAAACAGTTGACGTCTTCGCCGCTTTCCTGGCTGCGGCGGCGGTTATCACCGTGGGAGTGCTCTATATGACCGGAGGAATACGTTTTGCAAAGCCCGCCGAAAGCAAGGACGGTGCCTATCTGTTCGTGCATTTTGTCGGCAATGAGCCGCAGCAGGAACGAATCCATTTTGCGGCCGGTAAGGACGGCTACCACTTCACCGAGCTTAACAACAGCGAACCGGTGATTATTCAGAAAAAGGGCAAACAGTGCGTGCGTGACCCGTACATACTCCGAGGCGAAGACGGCTGCTTCTATATCATCGGAACGGACATGAAAAGCGATGAGGGCTGGACAAGCAATCATGCGCTTGTAACGTGGAAGTCGAAAGACCTTGTGACGTGGACGGACGAAACGATCATTGATATCCGGAATTTCGGCGGTGAATTCAAAAACACCAACCGTGCGTGGGCGCCGCAGGCAATCTATGACAGCGAAAAAGGCCAGTACATGGTCTACTGGGCGAACTCGACCGAGGAAAATGACGTTGCCGCGATGTACTATGCGTACACAAGCGACTTTAAGACGATGACGAGACCCGAGCTTCTTTACCGGCGCGAGGGCATTCAGACGATTGACGGCGATATCGTGTATAACGAAAAGAACGGCAAGTATTATA
>JALEYA010000116.1 GCA_022779945.1 Oscillospiraceae bacterium
ACAAAGCACAAAAAAATGACCGACATGCATCGGCCACTATAATTACACATCAAAACCACAGCGCAAGAAGCTGTGTATTCAACAATTATAATAGCACTCCGCAATAGCGACAGTTGCAAAGATGTTATTCCCTGCACCCAGAATGTCTTTCGCCTGACACCTTCGGCACCTCACCCTTTTGCACGGAGCGGACGGTGCGACTGTCCTTTTTATGCTCCGGCTACTGATGATACGGTGCGCCTCTATCATTAATTGAAATATTCAGTTTGATGTAGTGTAACACTATATGACAATATTGTCAAGGGGTTTTGGAAAAGTTTTCATTTTGTGTGGTATTCCCGTATTACCTGCGCCGTTCTTTCAATGTCCATGTCCGTATGCGTTGCCGAAATGAACATCGCCTCAAACTGACTCGGAGCCACATAGATTCCGTTTTCGAGCATATAGGAAAAATACTTTGCAAAGGCTTCGGTATCGCTCGTTTTGGCTGTCTCGTAGTCCGTTACGGGCACATCGGTGAAAAATGCGCTCAGAAGCGAGCCGACCCGGTTGACCTGCAATCCCTTTTCTTTGAACGCTTGTTCCAGCACGCTTGTTTTCCGGTCAAGTCTTTCATAAACTTCCCTTTCGTTCGAAAGGATTTTCAACGTCTCGATTCCGGCGGTTACCGCAACGGGATTTCCCGAAAGTGTGCCTGCCTGATAGACCGGGCCGACGGGCGCGACACACTGCATGATGTCTTTTCGTCCGCAGTAAGCGGCAAGCGGCATACCGCCGCCGACGATTTTACCAAGAGTCACCATATCGGGCTTTACGCCGTAATACTCCCCTGCACCGCCCAAAGCAAGGCGGAAGCCGGTGATGACCTCGTCAAAGATCAGCACCGTGCCGTGCTTTTCGGTAATTTCACGCAGAAATTCAAGAAAGCCCTCCTTCGGCGGTACAACACCCATATTCGCCGCAACCGGCTCCACGATCACGGCGGCTATCGAATCGGGATAAAGGGAAAAAAGCTCGCTGACGCTTTCTTCGTCGTTGAATTTGGCAAGAAGCGTACTTTTTGTGTAGCCTTCCGGCACCCCGGCGCTTGCCGGGGTAAGATCGGTCAGAAGTCCCGAGCCGGCCTTGACAAGAAGTCCGTCACTGTGACCGTGATAATTGCCCTCGAATTTGATGATTGTATCCCTGCCCGTATAACCTCTTGCAAGGCGGATGGCACTCATGACTGCTTCCGTTCCGCTTGAAACCAGTCGTACCTGCTCGGCAGCCGGCACAAATTCGGTAATCATTTTAGCAAGCTCGGTTTCTTTTTTTGTCGGCGCGCCGAAGGTCAAGCCGTCCTCGCAGGCGTTTTTGACCGCCCGTATCACTCGCTCGCTTGCGTGACCGAGAATGCCCGGACCCCACGAGCAGACATAGTCAAGATATCGGTTGCCGTCCTCGTCAAAAAGATAGGCGCCTTTTGCTTTTTTGATGAAAAGCGGAGAGCCGCCGACGCTCTTGAACGCTCTGACGGGACTGTTGACACCGCCGGGAATATATTGCTGCGCCTCGCTGAAAAGGGAAGCTGATTGTTCTGTGTTCATAGTGCGTCCTCCTTATTCGTTCAGCCATTTTGCTATGTCCAACGCATGATAGGTGATGATCCTGTCCGCGCCGGCGCGTTTGAGGCAAAGCATATTTTCAAGCACAATCCTTTTTTCGTCGATCCAACCGTTTTGTGCCGCCGCTTTTACCATGGCATATTCGCCGCTGACGTTGTACGCAACAAGCGGAACAAAAAAGCGTCCTCTTGCTTTTGTCAGAATATCGGCGTATGCCATCGCAGGCTTAATGATAATCATGTCTGCGCCCTCAGAAAGATCGTCCTCGATCTCACACATCGCCTGACGGCCGTCCGCCGGATCCATCTGATAGCTTCTTCTGTCACCGAAAGCCGGTGCAGAGCCCGCCGCATCCCGGAACGGTCCGTAGTAGCCCGAGGCAAATTTTGCGCTGTAACTCATGACGGGAACAGACTTGAAGCCGTTTTCGTCGAGCGCCGTCCGGATTGCCGCCACCCGTCCGTCCATCATGTCCGACGGTGCAATAATATCTGCGCCTGCCTTAGCAAGAGAGACCGCCGCCTTTGACAAAAGCGGAAGCGTTTCATCGTTCAGGATCTCACCGTCACAGATAAGACCGCAGTGACCGTGGCTGGTGTATTCGCAAAGGCAAACATCGGCAATCACAAGAAGTTCGGGATAGCTTTGCCGGATAAGCCGTATCGCTCTTTGGGTAATTCCGTTATCGTCGTAAGCCATCGAGCCTTTTTCGTCCTTATACTCCGGGATTCCGAAAAGGAGAACCACCGGGATTTTCGCTTCTTGCACTCTGTCAAGCTCTTCGGGAAGTCTGTCGAGAGAATAGCGGCAGATGTCCGGCATCGATTCGATCTCCTGTTTCACGTTTTCGCCGTCACAGACGAAAATCGGGTAAATCAGGTCACTGACGCTGATGTTGTTTTCCCGTACGAAGCTTCTCATTCTTTCATCGGTGCGAAGTTTTCTGAAGCGTTTCATATTCTATCACTTTCCTTTCTGTCGTTTTCGATGATTTCCATAATTCCTTCAGCGGTGTAGGCTTTCGCCGTAAGACACGGCAAGGCGCAGTACTCACCGAAGCGTGCGGCGGTCTTTTCTCCGATGCATACGGCCTTCGATTGACCGAGCGTACCGCCGTTTTCAAAAAAGGCTTCGACCGATTTTGCCGAAGCGAAAACCGTATAAGTCTCATTTCCTTTAACGAGGGAGAGCACATCTTTATTGATTTCGGTTTTGTATATCGGGCAGTCCATATAGCGGATTTTGCCCTCATCGAGCCGTTTTGTCAGTTCTTTCGAGCCGCCCTGCGCTCTTAATATCAACACTTTTTCGTCAGGTCTGAGCTTTTTTACAAGAAGCTTACCGAGTTCATCGGCGGAATATACAGCGGGCATAAAATCCGCCCGAAAACCGTATGACATCAGCTTTTCAGCGGTGCCCTCGCCGATTACGGCGAAACGAAGACCGAAAAAAGTCCTGAAATCCGTTTTTCTCTTTTTCAGTTCATCGAAAAAGACCTCCACTCCGTTTGCGCTTGTGAACGCAAGGCAGGAAAAACCGTCAAAGCGTTCGGGAATGTTTTCGCTCTGACTTATCACCGAAAGATAAGCGTATCGGTTACATTCCGCCCCTTTTTCTATAAGTTTTTCCTGAAGCTTTCGGGTAAAGCTGTCCGTGCCCGTCACGGCAACCGAAACACCCGAAAGCGGCTTATGCTCACTTTCTCTCAAATCAAGAGAAGCCGTTTTTCCGACAACGATCACCGCCGGAGAGAATGCCGACTTTGCTTTTTCGGCTATTGTTTCAAGCGTTCCGTCAAACCGTTCGTGCTGTTTTTCAAAGCCGCCGCACAAAACGCTGACAGGTGTATTTTTATCCTTGCCGTTTCCGATCAGTTTATGGCAGATTTCCGAAAGAAACGAAAGCCCCATCAGAAACACCAGCGTTCCGTTCAATGCAGCAAGTGCCTTGTAGTTTTCTTCCTTTTCGTCTGCGCTCGAAGCAGTCACAACGGTAAACGACTGCGAAAGCCCTCTATGTGTCACGGGAAGCCCGAAAAGCTCGGGAATTGCCACCGCAGAAGTCACGCCGGGTATGGTTTCAAACGCAATCCCCTCTTTTTCAAGGGCAAGCAGTTCTTCGCCGCCCCTTGAAAAGACGAAGCTGTCGCCGCCCTTGAGCCGCACCGTAAGCGGAACTTTTTTTCCGCAGTCAATTAAAATGCGGTTGATTTCGTCCTGACTTTTGCTAGGAACACCCTTTCGTTTTCCGACGTAAATCAGCTTGCAGTCCTTCTTACATTCGGAAAGAAGCGACGGCGAAACAAGATTGTCATACACAACGGCGTCGGCTTTGCGGAGCGTTTCAAGCCCCCTGACGGTGATCAGTCCGTCCTTACAGCCTGCCCCGACAAGTATAACCTTATTGTTGTTCATTGATTTCCTCCAAAGCGTTCCGACAAACCGATTGATAATCGCCGATACCGCCGCTTTTCTTTGCCTTTTTCCCCTCATACAAAGCGATCACGGTTATGATATCCCCGTCAATTTCACTGTGAACACCGACCGCCTCTTTACAATCGGCATCAAGAAGCGACAGCATCGTCCGTTCCGCCTTGAATCGCAGAAAACTTTCTTTATCATTGATTGTTGAAAGCAGGGAAAATGTGTCGGTATCGTTCTTCCGGCACTCAACCGCGATAATTCCCTGACAGGCGGCAGGAAGCATTTCTTCCGTCGAAAAGACTCTGACGTCAAAAGGCGAAAGATCGGGTTCCAGTCGGTCAAGACCGGCTTTTGCAAGAATAATTCCGTCATATCCGCCGTCAAGAAGCTTCTGAAGCCTTGTGTCAACGTTCCCGCGGATTTCCTGAAAAGAAGCCGACGGAAAAAGCCGGCTTGCCTGTGCCTTTCGTCTTGCGCTGCCCGTCCCGATCACAGGATTTTCACCCAAAGCCTTCCCCTTTACGGTAACAAGGCAGTCCCGACTGTCCGCCGCTTCCATCACACACGGCACGGTCAGACCGTCCGACAGCACATACGGCAAATCCTTCGCACTGTGAACGGCAAGATCGGCTTCACCGTCAAGCAAAGCCGCTTCGACCTCTCTTACAAACAATCCGTTTCCGCCGATTGACGAAAGGGCGGATGTTCTGTCCCGGTCGCCCTTGGTTTTCACGGTTAGAATCTTACAGGAAACACCGCCGTTTTCTAACTGACGTCTGACAAATTCCGTTTGCGCCAGCGCAAGGCGGCTTCCCCTTGTTGCAATCACAATTTCTTTCATTTCTTATACTCCGTAATGATTTTTTCGACGGACAAGTCGTTGTCAGAATTTTCAAGATAGCAGTTGAGTGCTCTTTTCAGTATCTCGCTTCGGGTCTTCTGGTCGGGCACAAGCTCTTTGAGCCGAAGCCGCAAAAGACCCATTTTGTCAAGCACTTTTTCGATATCGCCGTCAAGTCCGGATTCAAACTGCTGTCTCAATTTCTTACTGAGTGCCGGACTTTTCCCCGTTGTGCTGATCCCGACAACAAGCTCTCCCCTTTTAATAAGGCTCGGGAAAATAAAGGTGCACTTTTCGGGATCATCAACGGTATTGACGGGTTTCCGATATTTTTTGCAAAGCGCAAAAATTCTTCCGTTCGTCTCTTCGCTGTCCGTTGCGGCGATAATATAATCACCCGAAAGAATGTCACTTTCCGTAAAACTACGCTTTATGACGGGCACGAAATCAATATCCGTGTTTTCGCTTATGACGGTGATATTGTCTGTAAACAGCAACAACCTCCTTACCTTGCCCTTTGCGACCTTACCGCCGCCGATTACGACAAAGCGTTTGCCGTCGATATCTTCAAAAAACGGGAAAAGAGTCACCGTTTTTCACCGCCCTTTCCATTACACCTAAGAACGAGTCAAATTCTTCGCTGTTGCTCGTGTCGCGGAATTTATACAGAAAGCCGAGAAAAGCATGATTCTTTTCAAGCTGTTCCGGATACTTGTTCAAATAGCGGTGAAACGAAAGCTCCTTATAAAGCGAATCAAGCTCACTGTCGAGAATCTGCTCGGCCAAATGAAGCGCATCCACTTTCTTCTCGCTATTGCTCCTTGCTATTTCTTCAAAATCATCGATCGTGATAAGCGCAGTTTCGGGAATATCGGCAATCTCCGGATCGATATCGTGTACGGCGCTTAAATCCACAAACAGTCTTGGCTTTTGCGTTTTGCAGTTTTCAAGGAAAAGGTCTTTTACAACGGTAAAATGCGGACTTTTCGTTGCACTGATGATGATATCCGCGCGATCCGTATATTCATACCGGCGGCTGTAATCGACGGTTGTCACACCCGGCTCGTGCACGGGAGAACGTCTTACGGCGGCAAAAATTTCGAATTCACCGTAGGAAAGAAGATTCCTCAGAGTTGTCCGTCCCGTTTCTCCCGAAGCGCCGATGACAAGAGCGGTTTTGCGACCGGGCTTGAAGTTTTTACAATAGCTTGCGGCAAGAGACGCCACGGAAACCGACGATCTGGAAAGCAGGGTTTCGGTCTTGATCCGCTTGGCGTCCTTGATTGCAGACTGAAAAACGGTGTTCAGTTCGTACCCCGTGAAGCCGCGCTCTTTCGAAAAGAAATACGCCGTTTTCACCTGCCCCAGAATTTCGTCCTCACCGACAACCATGGACTCAAAACCACCCGTAACCCGGAAAAGGTGCCGTATCGCCGCTTTTCCCTCAAATATCATGACCATGCTTTTCATCTTGCCGAGCGGCGCACCTGAAAAATCGCAAAGCACCTCGAGTGTTTTACAAGCATCGCCGACTGCATAAACCTCCATTCGGTTACAAGTGAAAAGATAAACGATCTCATGTATCCCACAAGAAGCAAGTCTTTTTAAAAACTGTTCGGTTTTTTCTTCATCGAAGCAAAAACATTCCCGATCCTTTGCCGATGATGTTTTATAGCTGAAAGACAGGACAAACAAAACCTTTCACCTCCGCAGACCGTATGATTTCAGATTATACTACTCTGTCGTTGTCTGAAAATATCAAATCAGAAATATAGAGAACTATCCACTGTTGTTTTTTTATTGTTTCTTTTACTTTACAAATTGTTTACAATATGCTATAATAATACAAATTAAATTCAGAATACAACAGGAGGAATTTTTTATGGCACAGGAACTTTTGGATATGCTTGATAAAATCTGGGCATTCTTTTTCAATTTCTTTTATACCTTCGGGGATAAGATCAAGGGTATTGTAACCTCCGTCGTTCCCGAGGAAGTTTTACCGTCCGAAAAATAAATCCGGCTGACGGTTCAACAAGAGCTTGCTTTCCTATCATGAAAACGAACGGCTTTCCAAAAGAGAGCCGTTAATTTTTTGAATATTTTTACTTTTCTGTTGAAATATTGATTTAATTAGTATATATTTATAGTAAGCTGTATGACACGGCTCAGTTTTCAAAAGAAGGAGACAAAATAATGAATTATAACATCATAGGAGAACCGCTTCCGGTTGTCATCTGCAACCTTGAAGCGAATGAATCGGTTATCACCGAAAGAGGCAGCATGAGCTGGATGAGTCCGAATATGAAAATGACAACCAAGGGAACGAGTCTCGGCAAAGCATTCGGCAGAGTGTTCTCGGGCGAGTCCATCTTCCAGAACATTTATACCGCACAGGGAGGGCCGGGACAGATCGCATTTGCATCAAGCTTTCCCGGTTCGATCAAGGCTTTTCAGATTACGCCCGACAATCCGCTGATCGTTCAGAAAAGCGGCTTTCTGGCAAGCGAAATGACGGTCGAGCTTTCGACTTTCTTCCGCAAGAAGCTCGGCGCCGGTATGTTCGGCGGAGAAGGCTTTATTATGCAGAAGCTTTCGGGTCACGGTCTTGCCTTTGTCGAAATCGACGGCTATGCGTGTGAATACAACCTTGCACCCGGTCAGTCGATGATTGTTGACACCGGCTATCTTGCCGCCATGTCCGCAAGCTGTTCGATGGATATTGTTTCCGTGGAGGGCGTAAAAAACATGGTGCTCGGCGGAGAGGGTCTTTTCCATACAGTCGTTACCGGTCCGGGCAAAGTCATTCTTCAAAGTATGCCGCGCTACAAGATGCTCGCAGGAGCACCGCAGGTAAACGGATAAGAGCAGACAACATAAGCAGAACCAAGGCAGCCCTTTGACCGCCTTGGTTTTTCGTTTTTCAGTTGGTTGTCAGTTCAGCCAGGGGTTGTAGCCGCAAGACAAGCTTGTGCTGTACAGCGGATAATCATTATAAACCCATTTTCCGTTCGAATAATAAATCGAATATGTTTCCGTGTACTGACTATCATATTCCGGAACAAATGTTGTAACCTTAAATACGCACTTTGCATCATAGACACTGACACTGTCAAATCTCAGTTTATCAAGCGGACCCATATCAGATCCTTCTCCAAGCTCTGCGATATAAAGTTTTCCATTTTTCTCGATATATCTCTGATATTCGTTGAATTGACTATCGCCGTATAAGAGCTTATTACAAAATGCCTCGCTGAAATACGGAAGCAGCTTTGCTTTAACATCATTAATAGAATTAACAGTACTCAGATTTACACGGTAATATCTCCAACCGTTCACTTCTATATAGTCCCAATAATTCGTACTGTCATAAACTGCCTCTCCTACGATCCAATCATCATAACACTTGTTCGCATTTTTGATAATCTTCTTCAGTCCGTCGCGGGACAGTCTTGTCGAAAGATTCACAGAAGTGAACTCTCCGTACAAAGTACCGCTTGAGGTGTTCTTGTACGCTCTTACGGCGTAATAATACGGAGTTGAACTGCTCAGTCCGGAGTTGGCATAGCTTAACGTGCTGCTGCCGACCGTTGCAATTCTTGAATAAGAGCCGCTCTTACCGGTCGTACTGCGGTAAACCTGATAGCCCGAAGCACCGCTGACGGCTTTCCAAGTGATTTTCAGGTAATTGCTCTTGCCGGAGGTCGTGATCTTCAGTCCGGTGACTGCGGCGGGCTTGGTTACAGTACTCTTCGTCTTAACCGTTACATAGTTTGAAACCGTTCCGTAATAAGTCTTACCGTTGACCGTTTTTGCCGCTTGCACTGCAAAATTATAGGTTGTATTGGACTTGAGATTGCTTGCCTTATAGGAGCAGGAGGTCGTGTTGCCGATGCAGGTATATTTTTTCGTGCTTGTATTATAGGTGAAAACATAATACTTCTGTGCACCGGAGGCCGCACTCCAGGTCAGGCTGACCGAAGTGGTGGAAGCGGTTGCCTTGACATTTGTGACCTTGGCAGGCTTGGTGACAGTCGAACTGCTCGCGCTCTTGGTTGTTACGGTTACATTGGAGGACATATCACCCCAATAAATCTGTTCATCTGTAATTTTTCTTCCGGCAACCGCAAAAACGTAAGTTGTTCCCGGGTTAAGCGAATTTACTTTGCAGTATGTGGTATCCACGTACCCTAAATAGACGTACTTTTTTAACAGCGTGTCGTATTGATAAATGCAATAATCTTCCGCACCTTCTGCGGCATTCCAGGACAAGGAAACATAATCTGTTCCGATCGCTGTTACTTCCAGTCCGGTTACCCGGTCGATCTCATACTCGTCATATTCACTCTTTGTCGTTACAGAAACATAAGAGGAAAGCTTACCGTAATAGGTCTTACCGTTGACGGTTTTAGCCGCCTGTACCGCAAAGCGATAATTGGTGTACGGCTCAAGTCTGTTGATTTTACACGCTGTATCGGTGATGCTTCCTAATGATACATATTTCCCGGTATTGAAATTATATTGAAAAACATAATACTTCTGTGCGCCCGAAACAGCATTCCAAGACAATGTAACATAGTCTGTACCGATGGAATTCACTTTCAGTCCGGTTACCTTTCCGAGCGTCGTTGAACTGCTTGTGCTCTTTGTTTTGACGGTCACATAAGCGGAAACTTTTCCGTAATAATACTTTCCGCTGACGACTCTTGCCGCCTGAACCGCAAAACGATAGGTCGTGTTTGCCTTCAGATTGCTGATTTTGTAAGTCAGCTTTGTGGTGTTACCGAGGCAGGTGTACTTCTTCGTGCTTGTATTATAGCTGAAGACATAATACTTCGTCGTATTGGAAGCCTTACTCCATGTCAGGGTGACATAGTTCGTTCCGGCGGTCGCTTTGACGTTCTTCACCTGTGACGGTTTGGCGACTGCCTGCGTGAGTGTGGTTGTCGGCAGGGCGAAAGCCGATGTCTGCACAACGGTGAACATTGTGAACAGGCAAAGAAGCAATGCGACTGCCTTTTTCAGATTGCTTTTCATTTCGATTCCTCCTGAATCTTATTTCCATTTAATTTTATTACGCTAAAGCAAAGCTGTCAATGCCGTTTGTTCCTTCAAAATCGACATAAACGTATTTCAGCTGTCTTTAAAGCGTAATAATCGTATACAAAAGAAAGGAATACCGAGTTTTTTTGAGCGGAAGTTATTCCGATCAGTTCAGCCACGGGGATCCGCCGAGATACATCGTATAATTATAAAGCGGGCTGTCGTTGTAAATCCATTTGCCGTCGCGGTAATAGAGTACAAAGGTTTCGATTTCCGGGAGATCCTCTTTTTCTCCGTAATCCGAATCGAATATCTCGTAATCCTCATTGAAGATACTGACTGTAAAGACACACGTCGTATCGTTATATTGCACTTTATCCAGCCGGAGCGTTTCCCCTTCTTCAAAATCATCATACGGCTCAATGATATAAAGCTTTCCGTTTTTATCTTTATAAATCGCCCAGGTTCCTTTCAGACACTTGTCGCAATACTCCTGACTGAAGCAATCGAGCATCTTTTCTTCCACGTCTTTCACACACTTGACCTTGTCGGAATCCACACGGTAATATAAATCGCCGTCATCGCCCCAATCGTCGACGTAATAAAACGTATCCGAATCGTCTATATCATCAAGCACCGCCATGCCGACTTCCCAATCAAAATAACACTTGTTTGCCTTTTCAATAATTTTCTTGAGTTCTCCGACCGTAAGCCTTGTGGAAAGATCAACTTTCGCAAACTTACCGTATACGGTACCTTTTGCGGTTGTTGTGTAGGCTCTTACGGCGTAATAATACGGTGTCGCGCTTTTCAGTCCGGTATCGGCATAGCTTGCCTGACTGTTTTTCATCGTTGCAATCTTCTGATATGTGCCGCTTTTTCCGTTCGGACTGCGGTATACCTGATAACCGGTCACGCCGCTTTGTGCATTCCAGCTTACTTTCAGATAATTGCTCTTTCCCGAGGTTGTGATCTTCAGTCCGGTGATTGCGGCGGGGGTTGTTGAAACGGGTGCGCTTTTTGTCTTAACCGTCACATAGGCGGAAACTTTTCCGTAATAGGTCTTTTTGTTGACAACCTTAGACGCCTGAACGGCAAAACGGTAGGTCGTGTTCGGTTTGAGCTTGCTGATTTTATACGTCAGCTTCGTTGTGCTCCCGAGAGCGGTATATTTCTTCGTGCTTGTGTTATAGCTGTAAACACCGTACTTCTGTGCGCCCGAAGCCTTGCTCCATGTCAGCGTGACATCGTTCACACCGGCAACTGCTTTCAGTCCGGTTACCTGCGCAACAGCCGCCGTGCTTGCCGCCTTTGTTTTGACGGTCACATAAGCGGAAACTTTTCCGTAATAATTCTTTCCGCTGACGACTCTTGCCGCCTGAACCGCAAAACGATAGGTCGTGTTTGACTTCAGATTGCTGATTTTGTAAGTCAGCTTTGTGGTGTTACCGAGGCAGGTGTACTTCTTCGTGCTTGTATTATAGCTGAAGACATAATACTTTGTTGTATTGGACGCCTTGCTCCATGTCAG
>JALEYA010000117.1 GCA_022779945.1 Oscillospiraceae bacterium
GAAAAGTACTTCTTTTCTCAAATTCTTATCGGGTTCCTTTTCTTCTCGTTGTTTAATTTTCAAGGTTCAATTTCGCTGCCTCTCTCAAGACAGCTTACTGAGTATATCACATCATCTCCGCTTTGTCAACACTTTTTTTCAACTTTTTTCAAAGTTTTTTCCGGCGTTCTCAAAGTTCTGTTTCTGTGATATCCCCTTTTCACAAACCCTCGCTCCGCTTCCGCGTCGCGCGTTTGTGTACCGTATTCTATCACTTACTCTTTCTCTTGTCAACTACTTTTTTCCCCTTTTTTGACCTTTTTATACCTTTTTGTACACTTGTCCGGGCGTGTTTGCGCATTTGTCATAAAGCAGATACCATATATTGTATGTCTTTTGTTTATCTACTCTTTTTTTACTATATATCGTAATCATATCAAAACTTTTTCGCTTTTTATTAATTTAAACGATACACTCATCATAATCATCGCAATAAGCAAGGTAGTGATTATTGATATCACTGAATACGTTATATCTACATTCTCTTGCAAAGCACTCATATAAACGATAACCAAATTATAAAACGGAACAATAGCTGACAAACTTCCAACATTTCTTGTACCACCCAGCAACAGTATAAAGCCCAAGCCTGATGGTATAAATGAGACTATTTGATTTAAAAACTGAGCTTGTCTTATATTTTTTGAAACAAGCGAAATCACAATATACATTCCGACAGAAAGAATGAGCATAGCGGCTAACGAAATCATCATGATGCTTGTATTAAAGTTAAGTTTCTTTATTACGAACTCAAAACAGTTGAAATTAGTTGTTGATAACGGTAACGTAATATAATATGATAAAAATGTAATGATATAACTAATTGCACCAACTATTAATAATGCCAAATATTTTCCAATAATAATTGATTTTCTGTTTGCTCTGCTCAGAAAAATTAGTTCCAATGTTTTCTTTTCTCTTTCACCAGCAAACATATCGCATGCATAAATCGTTACTCCCTGAAACATCATAGATATCATAATTATTGCTGATATTGAATCATATGACTCAGTTAAAGATTTTTCACCATCAATCTCAGATTGTATGATATTGACATTGTTTATTTCGTTTCCAATATTCAATCTAGTTAATTCATTTTCTATTTTTTTATTTATATAATCATCTAAATATTCGGATATTTTCATTGCTGTTGATGCTGAAGCTACGGATGACTTTGACAATATTTTCACTGTTTTTGTATCCATGATTTCTATAATTAAATCTGTATTATTATGATTGGTTTCTGATGAAATATCGTTTGCTTCTTCGAACCGATAATTGAATTCTTTTTTCATATCAGATTTTAACTCTTTATAATAATCTGATTTCACTTGATCGACAATGAGTACCGTTTGTTTACTTTCATCTAATACGGCACCGCTGAATACTCCTGCCATCAGATTAGTAATAGGTAGTACAGCAATCGGCAAAAAAACTAGTAATAAACTTCGCTTATCTCGCCATATTTGGATAAATTCTTTCTTGGCAATCAGCCATACTTCACTTATCATTTAGCATCGCTCCAATTTCATTTTCTAAAGATTCCAAAGAATTGTCTCCACTGCAAGAATTATAATTGTTTTCCATTATTTTTTCTATCTTTCCATTATTCATAATAGCAATTCTGTCGGCGACCATTGATATTTCACTAATATTATGTGTTGACATAAGGATAGTTTTGTTTTTGATTTTGCACAAATTAATAAAGTCAATCACTTCTTTTGATGCCAAAATGTCGAGACCTGTTGATGGTTCATCCAATAATAAAATATCAGGATTATGAAAAATCGAAATTGCAAATGCTGTTTTTTGTCTCATACCTCGTGAAAAACAATCTATGCGTCTATCAATAAATTCTTCCATTGAAAGCATTGGTATTACTTCTTCTAATTTTCGTTCAATGTTCTCTGGCAACATACCATTCAATTTTGCGAAAAACACAATAATTTCTCTTGCGGTTAAATACGGATAAAGATTAGCATCTCCACCGAGTAAAATTCCTATCTTCGCATTTTCTTTATCAAAGCATATTTTTCCGTTATCAGGAGCCAAAATTCCTCCGATCAATCGCATAAGTGTAGTTTTACCTGCGCCATTTTTTCCGACCAATGCCATGACCTCACCGTCATTGACTGTAAGTGAAAGATTATTAATGACTGTGATATTTTTAAATGTTTTACTAATGTTTTCTATTCTTATCATATTACCTCCGCAACGATCATGGCAAAGCCGGCCAAACTTTGCCATGAAGCATTATTTATCTTCTTTTTCTAATAGCAACAGCGCCGCCTACTACAGCAACAGCATAGCATACACTCCATGCAAGAAATCCCATTATTTATCCTCCTTTCATAAAAATAATAGTACTCAATTGAGACTATTCCATATTAACACACAATTCGTGTTCTGTCAACTCGTTTTGTGTTATTTTTGCTTTTTTATTCCTGTTTATGTTAAATTAAATGAGGTGATTTTAATGAAATTCGGTGACGTATTAAGGCAATTGATTGAATGTCATGATCTAACACAAAAGCAACTTGGTATTGATTTAAACATATCTCCGTCAACAATCGGTAATTATGTTAATAATACTCGAGAGCCGGATTATGCAACGTTAAAAACATTGGCTAAATATTTTGGAGTTTCTACCGATTACATGCTTAATTATCATTCGGATAATTGTGCAAGTCATAATGAAGATCTTCTAATAAAAATTTACAGGAATTTAAATGAAACAAACAAGGAAATTCTCATAAAACAGGCTCAAGTTCTTTATAATGTGCAAAATAAATAGAACACTTCACTGTCGTTCTCGACACCAAGCGTCCAACGCCCGACTGCATTTGACAGCCGGGCGCTTTTCTATATAAAAACAAAAAGCACCGGCAGGAGCACCTTACAGCCACTCCTGCCGATACTTTTTAAAGAGGAATGTGGATATGTTTGCTGACAAAGCAAATTTATCCACGAAAGAGATCGTCAATTATTTTTCGGGGCACTTTTCGGTCAGCGCCATGAAGTCAACCTTCTCCAGTCTCGTTCTCGGAAGTGCGTCAATGAATCTGATTTCCTTCGGAATATTGTACTTGGAGAGTCTTTCCGTGCAAAGAGCGGTGATCTTCTCTCTTGCTTCTTCTTCATCGATGTCAGCTTTCTTGACAACAAAGAGTCTTACAATCGGCTTGCCGTCAAGATAGCCCTGAACGGCGCAGCTCTCGTTGATGAAGTCAAGCTCTGTCAGAAGCTTTTCGATATCGCCCGGATATACGTTGTAACCGGAAATGATGATAACTCTCTTGCATCTTCCGACAAAGTGAACATAGCCCTCTTCATCAAAATAGCCGAGGTCGCCCGAAAGCACCCACTTTTTGCCGTCTTCGTCTTTGTAAAGACCCTCGTCAATCGGACCATCCTCGGTCAGATAACCCTGCATCATGGTCGGACCGTGCATAACAAGCTGTCCGGTTGTGCCGGTCGGTACGGGCTTGTTGTTCTCGTCCCAGACCTGTATGGTAAGTCCCTGAAGCGGCTTTCCGATGGTTCCGAGCTTATTGATCCACGGCGGATTGGTCGTGCAGATCGCACAGCATTCGGTAAGTCCGTAGCCGGCACAGATCGTGGCATCCGAGCCGTTCTTTTTCATCACCTTTTCGAATTCCTTTACAAATGCCGGACGAACGTCGTCACCGCCCGAGAACATAACCTTGACGCTCTTCAGGTGCGGTCCGTCAAATTCAGGATCGGCCAGAAGCTTTTTATACATATTCGGAACGCCGTTGAATTCAACGACCCGGTTGGTTTTCAGATTCTGAATAAACTTGTCCGCTTCAAATTTCGGCATGAATACTGCCTTGGCACCCTTATGCAAAACGTTCAGACCGCCGGCGCAAAGTCCGAAAGCATGGAAAAACGGCATACAGCAGATTTCCGTATCAACACCGATATTTTCAACGATTGTATTGCCGGAGCCGAGGGCATAAACAACCCGATTGACCGCATCATTCGTCAGCTTGATCGTGCGGCTGTTTCCCGTTGTTCCGCCGCCGTTCATATAAAGCGCAATATCGTCCTTATTCTCCTTAACGGTATCGACTCTTTTATCCTTGTACTCGGCAAGAACCTGAGGATAAGTCTTGTAATTCTTGATTTTTGCCGCAACAGCCGCCATCGCCTGCTCATTGGCTTTTGCGCTGAGCTTGTCCGGCACGGCGTAGGTGGACGGAACGCAGACAAGACACGGTACGCCCTCATCGGCGATCGCATCGGCATATTTGGCGGCGAACATATCCAGAACAACGATACCCTTGCTCTTGGTGAATTCCATGATCTCTTTCAGATTCTCCGGCGGAAGAAGCGGATGAACAAAGTTGACGATTACGCCGATTTTGTTCAGTGCCATAAGAATAACAAGGCTTTCCGCATTTGTCGGCATGAAAATCGTATAAACATCGCCGCGCTTCAGTCCGAGTTCAAAAGAGTAATAGGCGGCAAGTGTTTCGATATCGGTGATAAACTCCGATATATAGTGATCTTTTCCGTAGTGACCGAAGAGAACATAATCGCCGTACTGCTCCGAGTTTGTCAGGAAATAATCATATAAGCCGTAATTTCCTGGAGCGACCTCTCGGGATTGTACCAGGGGAAGCGGTGCTTTCTTTTCCATTTAAAAAACCTCCGAAAAAATAAAATTGTGACGTTCCGACAAAAATATTACATCTGTTTTGATTTATGACGATGTGTCACAAATCTTTACCAATATAATATCCATCTGAACGTCACAAGTCAATAATTCTAAATTAATGTCGGTTTTTGCAAATGTTCGATTCTGACTTTTCTAAAACAATAAATAAAAGTCGGTTTCAATAAATAATCATCAATTTCTGTCGTTTCCTGACAAATCTCATCTTACGGATTCACATCATCTTTTCGGCTCATCCATTCTCCGATCTCCTGTTTAATCTGCGCATAACGCTTAGTCGAAATCGGGATTTCGGTCGAATCCGTCAGGGTGATTTTACTGCTCGAAAGATAGAGCACATAATTGAGGTTCACAATATAGCTCGAATGACAGCGGTAATAAGAATCCGGAAGGCAGTCATACATCTGCTTGAGAAGCCGTCGGACAAGATAAACACCGTCGTCGGTGTAGACATAGCACATGACGCCTTTGCCGCCGACAATATATTTGATGCTGTCCTCCCGCAGATAGATCGTCGTGTAATTGTCTCCCGGCAGAATAAGCCTCGGGGTGTCGCGGTCTGAAAGAGGCTTTTGCTGATGAGTCAAGCCCGTATCGCGCGCAACCGCCGTTGTTTTTTGCCCGGCGTTCGAAACATGGATAAAAGGACAGCGCCAGAAGGTTTCGCCGTTTCTGTCCCGTATTTTCTGACCGTTTGCGACGACGTGCTGAAAAACGGTTTTCACCGTTCCGTCCGGTCGGCAGGAATGAAGATGATACGTCACAACAATAGAGTAAATGCTCGGCGTATAAGAGATCAGCTTCGTCTGAACATTTTCGACCCGGAAGCTATGCCCCTCTCTCTTTTTGCAGATAATTTCTTTTACATTTTCCTTGCCGACTACATACTGCCCTGCTTTCGGACCGTACCAGATAACGTTTTCATCAAGAAATTCAAGAAACTTTTCATACTCGCCGTTATAAAAATCCAGTATTGCCTCAACCGTATAGCTTTCATATTCGCTTCTCATACGCCGTCACCTCTTGTTTGATTATATCAAACGCCATTGCTCCGTTCAATGCCGCAAAACAAATTCGAACGGCAGCAAACAAAGTGTATTAAAACAAACAGAATCTTTAAAACAGTTCAAAATCATACACTTTCAGATGAATCGCATTTTTCGTCAGCCAAACAAAAAGGAACCGCCGCAAAGAGCAGTCCCCTTTTCTGTTTTTCGAATCAGGCACAAACACCTCACACCGCCATGTCGCTTTCGGTCAGCTTGTAATCTCCGGCAAGTTCTTTGGCTTTTTCGATAAGCTGAGCAGGGGCAAGACGTTTGTAAGAGAAAAAACTCCCGTCATCTTCACAGATATAACTGTCATTTTCTTCGTCGTAAGCAACAAAATCAGCCACAGTTGCCGTAACGGTCCACGTTTCCGTCTCAATCACGTTCGCTGTACCGGCGATATTGACAATAATATATCCGTCCGACGTTTTCTGAACTTCAAACGCTTCGTCCGAAAAAGCCAAATGCATATGATAATCGGAAGAAAGATCAAGAAAAGCCGTTTTACCAAGTAAATTTCCGTCCTCTGCACTGAAACGATAAAGATAACCGTCATCACCGAATACGAACAGTTCATCGTCAATAAAGGAAGGTCTGTACAGTTTCACTCCGTTTTCACCCACCAGGTCAAAACCATCTTCACTTCCGGCCGCCATAAGTTTGACTTTACCGGCATCGGAAACAGCAAATCGGCCGTTATCAACATCCGCCGCAAAGACAAAATCTTTATCCGTAACGTTTTGCGCAACGGCTTTTAATTCACCGGTTGTCAAATCTGCTTCCAGAAGGATATTCTCATCAGAATGATCATTACCAATATAAATATACGCAAAATTTCCGAAACAATCGACAAGCCTGTAATCCATCTGCTTATCATCGGACATAAATGAAAGCACCATTGCCTCGTCACACTTTGCCGGACAATTGACGATATTTCCGGTATCCGGCTCAAAGATGACAATATCCAATCCGCAATCAGATTTTTCCGATCCGTGACAAAGATATATGAAACGGTCGTTATCTATATCGCATTCAGAACTTTTCAGACCTTTGTATCCGTCTGCATCTTCTTGTGATCGCTTGACCAAATATTCAGTATTGTTTTCTGTAATAAAATCATATCGAACCAAATATTGACCGTCATCCTTCTCACCTAACAGCCAAATTGTACCATCAGATGTCAAGCCGACACACATCGGCCTTTCATTGAAATCCAAATCCCAATCGGCATCAAAAACAGGATCCACTATTTTCTGTATATCAGTATCGAAAAAGACATACTGCAAATCATTGCCAAAACGCAGCATACTGTTTTTCAGTTCGACAAAATCGAGAGAATCGTAATCCTCTTCTGATAATACCCATTCCGGTTGCACATCCGATTTGCCGTATTTTATTACGCTCTTTCCATCTTCATCCAAAGCATATATTGCTTGATTATATCGTACTTTTTTCCAAAGATTTTCATCACTGATATGAACACTGTTACATTCCTGATATTTATAACGATAAACAAAATACGAGCCATCCTGCGTAAATCCATATGCTTTTTTATCATCTGTTGTCATGGAAATGATGGTAGATTCCGTTTCACATTCCGAAAACATTTTTCCTGTATTTATATCCAGGACACAAAATGCATTTCCCTGTCGGCAAAGCACTCGTTTCTGATTCGGAGTCAGCATAACGCTGTAATCCCCGCGGTTGCATGCTTTGAACCGGTTTTCCCACAAAACACTTTCAGAATCCACATCAACACATACAATCTCAAAATTCATTTTCGATGCGATAATCATATCTTCTCCGACAATATTACACGCATTCGAAATTTCATCCTCTCCGTAAATGCTTTCATTGTTCTTCATAAAAATCAGTTTTCCGTCGTCCGTAACAACAGGAGCATAAATATGATAATTGCACCGATAGATCATTTTGATTTTTCCGCTTGATATATCAAAAAGATAACAAGCGTAATACGGATCAGAATCTTCCATCAGAGAATTTGCTTTGCTCACCAACAAAACATTATTTCCGTTTGCGTTTCCGTCTGCCAACACAGTATAATCACACACCGTGTCGGGAAGCGTAATCTTCTTATTTATCTTTCCGGTGCTGTAATCAACTACGTTCAGAGCCTTATTGTCGTCGTCCGTCATAACAATCAGCCGGTCAGCATTTTCGGCATATATGCAAGTGTACACATCCTCCATTGTCCATCTTTCCCGACCGTCAATGCCGTAACAATACAAAACACTGTAATACTGAATTGCGACAGAATTGTCCGGCAAAACCGTGAACGAATAGATACCGCCGGTTTCTGTCACGTTATTCAATGGGACAGAAACCAGCTCTATCCCGCTTTCGGTTTCATAAATCGTAAGATTACATTTGCGGTCGATTGTATATAAGTATTCAGAATTACAGCTGAATTCAAAATCATCAACCTTGCTTCTGTTTGAAGTATAGGTCATCTCCGGTAAATAGTTTTCGTTTCCGCCAGTATACGGCATAACCGCTTTTGTCAATGCGAGTACGATATCCGAATTATAAGAAGCATTTGCGTCCTGCGTTCCGACAGCTTCAAGCGCCAACGCAGCCGCTTTCACCCTGTCTCCTTCATTATAGGCCTTGAGCGATTGTGAAGCCAATTTTTCTGATTGCGAATCGGCCTCCATCGACCGGGAAGCCAGGTATTCCGACTGCAGATTGACCTTTGCGGTGTTCGGCTTTCCCTGCACCGGCGACACGATCAGATAAACAACGGCCGCCAGCAGAGCAAGAAAAATCATACCGGCAACAAAAAGTGACAGATACTTCTTCACTTTTATCTTCTTGCGTTTGCGCTTTTTTGGAGAACAGCCAAGCAGAATATTCGCAATCTTCCGAAGCTCCCGGCCGACCGCCTTTTCTCTTTTTACCCTCCAGTCACACAGAACCTTCTTCTCTTCCATTATGTTTTCGGGAATCACCTCTTCGGTTTCCCCGTCGATAATGACCGGAAGAATCTTATCCGCTGTATGAGACTTGAGAAAGTATTCGATCTCATTGCTTGTTTCGCCCGACTCTTTCGCTTTTTCCGAAAAGACAGCAATCAGATATTCCGAGTTTTCCAGTGCCGCACGGGTATCATCGGACAGTTCGGAAGAAGTCCGGGGCTTCGCATCGTCACAGTAGATCTTTCCCATTTGCTTTCCCTGACTTTTCACCTCATGTGCCACAGGATAATTTTCTAGAAGACGGCAAATCTCTGCGGCAACACTGCTGTCCTCAGGCTGACGGCAAAAAGATATAAATGCCTTGTATTCGGCAGACATAAAAGCACCTCACATTTTGATTTTTTCAATTATTCTACCATATTCGACAAAACAAATCAATATTTTTTCTTACGGGTATTTATATAAATCTCTGCGTTGTAAATAGATGTGACCCATTTTTGGTAAAAAATAAGGTCAAGATATAG
>JALEYA010000131.1 GCA_022779945.1 Oscillospiraceae bacterium
TATCCCGTCTGTCGTGCCGGCGGCTGCAAGCGGACACAGCAAAGCGAAAACTACTGCAAGGCGTACAAGAAATTTTTCTCGTCGTGTCTGCCGCTGTTTCGGGTTTTCGCCGCCGAAAAGCCGAGAGACAACCCATAAACAGAAAAAGAAAGGGGCTGTTGCATTTAGATGCAGAAACCGGTTTCTTCACCCCGACGCTGTATATAGATACCGCAAGTGGGTGAAAAAACGGTTAAAAAAGAAAAATGCAACAATTCAATTTTTCAATTCAGCATTTTTCTTTTTGCTCTGCGCTAAATGCGGCGGCCCCTGTTTTTATCTTCCGGGCTCATAGGTCACTTCCGCAATCTCGAAAAATTTCAGGTGAAATCCGCCCATTGTTTCTCTTACGATCATGCTTCCGCCGGTTTCGGGCCACAGCACATCGTTGTCGGTAACCATATATCGAAGCGATACATCTTTATGTCTTTCGATTCCTTCACTATCATAAAAATAAACAGTATTCGCTCTGTGCGACCAAATGATATCCGTTTCATATTCAAGACTTTCGCCGGTAGCAGACAGGATGTTCAGCGGCTGATACAAAAGAAGCCCGACGGCAAACACCGCAAGCAACGCAATCACAAACGGCTTTGCGGTGAGCATTTTTCTGAAGATCTCTTTCCCAAAGATAAACAAAAAAGCGAAACTTGTCAAAGCAAATGAGGTCACAAGACAGTAAGCTATATACTTGAAAGAAAGCCACTCCCCGCCTATTGTAAAGCCGTAAAGACAAACACAGATTGGCACGGCAAGCAAGCCTGTGATGATGACAATCACCGCTCTTTGCTTTTTATCAAGCATCGGGTCATCCTCCCCTCTTTTCAATCAAATATATGGATAATAGAATATTTGAAATTATGTTATTTACTGTATTATATTAAAAGCATTTCAATAGTTCAACTGTTTTTTCTGTACTGTCAACGCTTTTCAATTGCACCCTGACCACCAATAAAACACCGCCGTCTGTTTTCCACAAACGGCGGACTTTTTATGAATTTTCAAATACGATTCTTTCGGCAATTCGTTTTGCGCTGAAAGAATCAGAATAATCAAAATTAAACCGCTTGAATTTCTCGTTCTTTTCGCGGTCGAACGGTGCCAGAATTGCTTCGGCGGTCTTCTCAATACTGTTTGTAACAGAACCGGGAACATAGTCGGCATAATCAAAATAAAAGTCACGGTCTTTTTGGTATTCTTCAAGATCAAAAGCAAAGAAAATCGTCTTTTTTTCAAGAAGAGAGAAGTCCATGCAGATCGACGAATAGTCGGTAATCAGCGCATCGCAAACCGCCACAAGCTCTCTGACGTCTTGGTACTCCGTGACATCAATCGTGCCGTCAAGGCTCGTCTCTTTCGGTCTGACCTGCGGGTGAAGCCGCAAAAGGACGGCGTATTCGTCACCGAGAAGCTTTGTAAGCTTTTTTGCGTCGAAATGTTCAAGTAATTTTTCGTTCTGTTCAGGATCGTCGCGGAAGGTCGGAGCATACAGCACAAGCTTTTTTCCTTGAAGATCGGGAAACTGCTTATAGAAGTTGTGCTTTGCCGTTACAAGGCTTTCTTTTTTGAAGAACCAGTCCGTTCTTGCCGAGCCGAGCGGCAAAACCCTGTCCTCACTTACACCGAACGCCTCGGCGTAATACGGCACGACATTTTCTGACGAGCAGACAACGAAGCTTAACCGTTTGTTGCTTTCGATTTCGTTTTTACGGACGTTCTCCGGCTGTTCAATCGACAGACCGAACTTTTTGAATATGCCCTCTGCGTGCCAGAGCTGAACAACGGTTGTCTCTTTTTGGAAGCGACAACCAGCCATCGGCAAAAAATTGTCGTTCAAAAAAACATACCCGGAAGTAGCAAGCTTTCTGGACTTGATGAAGAAAAACGACAGCGCACGGGGAATATTTTTGAGTTTCAGTTCAAGGTCTCTTCTTGTGATAAAAACGAAATCAAATTCGCCGTTTTCGTCGAGAATCTTTTTCACTTCGCCGAGACTGTCATGGAAGCTTTCGTTATGCATGGAGACAAAGGCAACACGATTTTTCTTCACCTTGAAAAGCTTTGCCGAAAGATTAAACAGCAAAGCATAAATAGCATAGATCAGTTTTTTCATATTCGACATTCCTGTTTACTTGATGATCTTTCTGACCAGTACAAAATTCATCAGTCTGAACAAAATCGGGAAGAAAGCGGTTTTCAGCTTTGCGGGAAGTCCGAGCTTATACAGCAGCCTCAACACTCTTACATCAAGCGTCATAGGCTTTCTGAAAACAACCCGGTTCTTTGACCGTGCTTTCTTTTTGGCTTTTTTCAAAAAGCCCTTGTCATCAAGAATCACAAGGTTTTGCATCTGCAGGTATTCGGGCGATATTTTGTCCGCCGCCGATTTCGGAATGATCACCTCAAACAGCGGACAGTACTGCTCATAGACCTGTGCAAGGATTTTTTCACATTCGTCTGTATTTTTGATAATGAACGTAGCGTTTGGTTTTTGTGCCACCGCCTCTTTCGATTCAGGAATCGTATCAAGATGCAGGTCACTTTCGGCGTTTATGAATTTGTTGTACCGCTCGGGCGTCATAAGAGCACGAAGCCGCTTGAATTCCTTGGCGCAGAATTCGGCACACTCGTCGTCGCCGTGCCACATCAGGCGGTAAAACTGCATAATCAGGATATGGGCGTGTTTATATACGATCTCCTGAAGATAGTTTTCCTTATCCACGCTTTCGGGTGCTTTTTCCAGTGCCTTTTTCGCCCCGTTATAAATCATGTTCAGCGAATCGGTGAAACTTCTGACAAGTCCGATATTGACCGTCTGACTGACGGAAAGACCCTGCTTTTTCGTGTGGCGGCGGTAATACATACACGCGTCCATCGTTCCGCAGATCTTCTTCACACCCGAATAGACATACGACATGAAGAATGCGCCTTCTTCGCAGTAACGAAACAGCGGGAACTTGACGCCGGAAGCCACAAGCCGCTCCCGGTTATAGCATTTGTTGCCGACAAGGAACTTCCAGATCAGGTCGATATCAAACGGGTCGGTTTCGTCTTTTTGGGCAAGACGGTCGGCGACCTTGCTGTATTCGCCCTTGATGCCGTCACCGAAGGTCGCAAGTCTGCCTAAAACAATATCGGCATCGTGCGCTTCGCCGGCCTTGTAAAACGCTTCCAGCGACGTGTCCGAATAGGTATCGTCTGCGTCAAGAAAAACAACATATTTACCCGTAGCTTTTGTAAGACCGTTATTTCTTGCCGCTGAAACGCCTGCATTTTCCTGCGTATAAGACCTGATCCACGGGTATTTTTTCGCGTATTCGTCAATGATACTTTGGGTAGAATCAGTCGAGCCGTCGTTGATGATGACGGCTTCGATGTCGTCGAGCGTCTGACGCACAAGGCAGTCTAACGTTTCGCCGATAAACTGCTCACTGTTATAGGCGGGAATGATAACCGATACTTTAGGCACTGTTTCCATCTCCAATACAAAAGGGACTGTCTGTGTGAGGCAGCCCCCTGTTAATTCTATTATAAACCGTTACTGAGAAATAATACCTCTGCGATTTTCCTTGAAATTCTTCTGAATCTCACAAAGCTTCTGATTGAACTCGTCGGCGATTTCCGGATATACCTTGGAACGGTTGTAGTTTTCACCCGAGTCATCGGTGAGAATATGCAGCCAGTTCTTACGGTACTTGTCGAAGAACGCGGAGTTGTCGTTCTGAATTCTGTCGAAGTACTTAAAGGTGACATATTCGTTGTTCTTCAGTACATCGTATGTATAATCCGGATACTTCTTCAGAACGCTTTCGGTCGTTACCGTATACTGAATCGCCTTGATGTCCTCTCTCTTCATGTGAAGAATCGGATTTTCGGCGGTATGAATCACGCTGTCGTCTTTGAGAAGCGGAGCCATGGAAACACCGTCGATTACACGGTCGGACGGGAGATAAGAAGCCTGTCCGCCGTTGCCCGTGATTCCGCAAAGGTCAACAAGAGTCGGATAAAGGTCAGCCAGAGTCGCCGCCTGCTTTCTTGTTGTACCGGTCTTGCCGAGCTTGCCGTCTGCGTTGTCCCAACGGATCATAAACGGCTCTTTCTGTCCGCCCTCATAAGCGAGATACTTACCGCCGCGAAGCTCATTGACCGAACCTTCAAGCGCGGGTCCGTTGTCGCTTGTAAAGACGATGATCGTATTTTCCAACACACCAAGCTCTTCCATGGTGTCGAAAAGCTGACCTAAATAAGCGTCAAACTCGGTTACGCAGTCGGCATAGGTACCCATGCCCGAAGCGCCGTCGTATTCCTTGCCGACGTAAACCGGTGCGTGCGGCCACGGGGAAGCGTAGTAAGCAAAGAAGGGTTTGTCCTCCTTGGACTTTTCGGTGATCCAGTCCGTGATTTCGGCGTGAATCCACTTTGTGGCATCGGACTGATCCTTGAGGTCGTCCGTACCCTTGACGATTTCGTATTCGCCGCCCTCTTCCTTAACGTGATAGAACGGCGTCATATCGTTTACATGGTGGCTGCCGTAGAAGTAGTCAAAGCCCTGGTTGGTCGGGAGATATTCACCGTAATCGCCTAAATGCCACTTACCGAAAGCGCCGGTATTGTAGCCTGCGGCCTTGAAGGTTTCGGCAATCGTGATTTCGTCGCCGAGCATACCGTCCACGTTGCCGCCCATTTCAATCGAGTTGAAAATTCTTGTTGCGGCGAACGGAGAAAGCGTATCGATGGTCGGATAGCAAACATTGTCCGCAAAGCCTCTGTACGGATAACGGCCGGTCATGGCGGCGAAACGTGACGGAGAGCAAACAGAATAGGAAGAATAGAAATTTTCGAAGTTCAGACCGTTTTCACCGATCGAGTCGATGCTCGGCGTCTTGATAAGAGAGCCGTTGAGCGAAACGTCGCCGTAGCCGAGGTCGTCCATGAGAATGAACAATACGTTCGGGCTTTTGGAGTCGGCGTTCTTGTCAACACCCTTGAGATAGTCGTCCTGACCCTCCCAGAGTCTTTGTGCGTTCGGTTTGGTTCTCATGTTGGCGGTAAGAACATAGAAAATGCTCGTACCGATCAGAAGCACGCTCATAACAAAGGACATTGCCTTCTGAAGCGCAATTTTTTTTACGTTTTTCTTTCTTGCGATAAAGAAGATCGCCCAAAGACAGACAGCGCACGGCAGAACAAGAAGAAGATTCCCTAACAGTCTTGTTCCGAAGTTGCCTGCACCGGTAAGAAGCGGATGCTCTGCGCTCTTGAAGCCGGCAAGACCTGAGCTGAAAGCACCGAAGCCTGCATCTGCACCCCAGATGATGTGGAAAAGAACATTGCCGAAGCTTGCGGCAGCGTAGCCGATTATCATTGTCAGATAGACCTTGCTCTTAAAGAGAACGGAAAGCAAGATCACAAGCGACATCACACAGCAAAAAGCCATGGAAACGACGCTTACAATATTGAGATGTACGATCCATTGTGCGAGCATGATCAGGATTCCGACAATCATAAGAATCATCGGGAACACCTTGAGTCCTTTGTCGAGTTCGAGTTTTTGTTTCATTCTTTACCTCCCGGAATTTTTAGTATCTCGGCAGCAGCTTAACGGCTTCTGCCTGAAATTTATATCCTGCGCATTTTTCTTTGCGCCGGTTACCTGAATTTGTTCAGCTCAATGCTGTCTGTGAGCTTTAACCCGTAGGAAAGGAGCGTATCAATCGCCTTATCCCGTAATTCCTTGTCAGAATAGGCTTCCGGTTCGTGTGCGTCGATACCGATAACGGCCGTCGCTTTCATTTCACCGGCAATACGCCAGAAATCGGGATACGGATAGCCCTGCCGTCCGTCCTCGATTCCGTGTGCGAAGCCTAAAAGATTATACTCGATCGGAACCGAACATTCAATAGCTTTTGCGATGATTTCGCGAGACACTCTTTCGCAGTCCGCATCAAACGACGGGTACATTCTCATAAACAGGTCAGGATGCGCAACATAGGAAAACAGTCCGCTTCCGATCGCTTCCACAACGTCATTTTTGTAATTTTCAAGTTCTTCCGGCTCGGTAATCATGCCGTTATAAACGCCGGTCTGCTCGTCCGGCGAATAGTGATGTCCGAGAATAATATAATCGAAGCCGTATTCATGCAGCCGGTTTTTCAGCCACGGCATATACTTTTTAAAATATTCACATTCAAGTCCCAGCCGGATTGTAATCCTGTCCTTATATTTTTCTTTTAATCCTTTAACCGAGCTGACATACTCGGGAAGCTGTTCCGGTGTCATTCTCATGTACGACACATAACCGTTTTCGAACGGCCAGGGGCTGTGATCGGAAAAGCCGATTTCGGTAAAACCCGCCTCAATAGCCGCTTTGACAAACGCCTCATCTTCCCCCTTGGCATGCCTACAGCGTTCGGTATGGGTATGATAGTTATAAAGCTTCATCAAAAAGCCTCCGTATAATTATTGACACTATGAGTCATTATACCATTATTTTTGCAAAAAATAAAGCCCGAAAAAAATATTTGTAAATTTTGCCGTTTTATGGTATGATAATCTGACAAAGTCCGAAACGATCGGAATGAACCACTCTTTTTTTCGGTCACGGCATTTGTACACATATTGAAAGGATAAAAGCGTGAAGGCACGCAGGGAAGAAAAAATGAAAGTAGTTTTATTGAACAGCACTTATGAAATATCCAAGGCGGTTTCGTCCATAATAATTGAGCAAATCACGCAAAAACCCGACAGCGTTCTCGGCTTTGCAACCGGTTCCTCCCCCGTCGAGACATACAAAAGAATCATCGAAGCGTATGAAAACGGTGAAGTCAGTCTGAAGGACATTACAACCTTTAACCTTGACGAATACTGCGGTCTTCCACACGAAAATGAAAACAGCTATTATTACTTCATGAAAGACAATCTCTTCGGAAAAACCGATGTTGACTATAACAAGGTTCATTTTCTTTCGGGAACGACCGGCGACATTGACAAAGAGTGTCAGGTCTACCGTGACGACATCGAAAAGGCCGGCGGAATCGACATTCAGCTTTTAGGCGTCGGCACAAACGGTCATATCGGCTTCAACGAACCGAGCGAAAGCTTCACCGACGGACCGTTCAAGGTCAAGCTTGCCGAAAGCACGATCAAAGCAAACAGCCGCTTCTTCGAGGACGGACAGGTTCCCGAATATGCCCTTACCATGGGAATCGGCGACATCATGAAAGCCAAAAAGATTCTTCTTATCGCAACCGGCGCTTCAAAAACTCATGCCGTCAAGCAAATGATCGAGGGTGAAGTCACGCCGCACTGCCCGGCTTCGATTCTGCAAAATCACCCGGACGCAACCATTTTTATCGATAACGAAAGTGCAGCGCTTCTTGACAAGAAGAATTTTTAAGCAACAGTAACAATTTCGAAAGACCGGCGGATTTTGCCGACCGATTATTTGATTCCAAGGTGATTGAATGAAAGACGGAAAACTGACTGAAATAAAAAACAAGCCCGAAATACTTTCGATCGTGATCAACGGTGAAAACAACAGTGTAACCTTAAAGTGGTGTCCGGCGGTCGGCGCAGACAAATACATCATTCAGCGCAAGACGCCCGAGGAAGAAAAATTCCGGAAGGTCGGTACAACCAAAGCCGCCGTGACCGAGTTCAAAGACAAAACCGTTCCCGGCGAAGGCGAATACAGCTACCGCATTGTGGCAAAAAAGACGCCGAAAAACGAAGAACCGCAAACCAAGAAAAGTCCGGCGGAAAGTATCACGATCATGCACCTGCCCCCCGTGGTTTTCGAAGAGGTCTCGCCCGACAGCGATACGGCCGCCGTGAAGCTTACATGGAAAAAAGCGGAAAACGTTGACGGGTACATCATCTACCGCCGATACAGCTTTATGAAAAAGCCCATCAACCTTGCAACCGTTGACAGCGACACCTGTAGCTTCATTGACAAAAGCACCGTGAAAGGTCAGCTTTATTATTACAACATCCGTTCATTTATCAAAGGGAAACACGGAAAGAATCTCGGCATCCGCGGAAACGAATCCCCGGTAACCGTACTTGATAAACCGTTTTTGCTCGAAACCAGACGCCTTCACAGAAAAAGAGTCCGCTTTTCGTTCCGGCTTTCTGCCGGCGCCGACGGTTATGCGGTCTTCCGAAGCGAAGAGAAAAACGGAAAATACATTGAAACAGCAAGAACCGAAGGTCAGTTTGTTTTCGAGTGCACAGACTGTGCAGACAAAAAGGCAAAAGGCGCTTACTACCGATTTGCCTGTTACAAAAAGGTTGAAGATAAAGAAGTTTACGGAGAAAAAACCGAACCGATTTTTGTCAAATATAAATTATAAGAATTTTCCGAAATTTATTGACTTACCTTGAATATACGGTTATAATATATATGACTAAATTTCAGATTAGGAGGAATAGTATGAATAAAACACTTAAGAAGTTTACCGCATTGATTCTCAGTCTCGTTCTTGCTGTGTCCGTTTTTGCTGTTGGCTTCACTGCTTTCGCAGAAGGTGATCCCGCCGCCGATACAACCGTTGTGGCAACCGAGCAGGAAACTGAAAAGCACGGGGATCACGCAACATTTTTCCAGCTTATCATTGACTTTTTCAAGGAAATCGGCTCTTTCATCAAGTACATTTTCTATGATATGTGGCTCGGCAGACCCGCTCCTCCGGCTCCGACAATTCCCGACAGAGGATAACAAAACAAAATAGCAATAAAAGCACGGACGTTTCGGTTCCGTGCTTTTTTGTGTTATTTGTATAATGGATCGTCAGCTGTTCTGAAGCATAAGAAGTTCTTCTTCAGTAAGCTCAACGAACCGTCCGTCCGAAAACATGGTGTCGGTTGTGTCTTTCATTTTTGACAAAAGCAGTTGTGTATCAATACCCTCCATCTGCAAATGCTCGTTTTCACCAAGTTCGTTTCTTGCGACGCAAATAAATGAACCGCTCTCCCGGTCCATGTCGAACGTAGTAACGACTGACGTCGGATCCGAAACATCGAGAAAGTCTTCAAGCTTATCAGTAAAGGATTCGTAAATAAATTCAAAGAGAGCATCACGGCTGATTTTGATGACCCGGTATTTTCCGTCGGGAATGGTTTTGCGTTTTTTCATAGGGAATCTCCTTGGGTGCTTTTATTTTCAGTATCAGCGAATTACAACAACGCTTCCATCAAATCCTTGTTCCATTCGCCACTTTTATTTTGAGTTATTGATATCAAACACCAACACCACTTCATTTTCATACATAATATCACCGATTTGATTATATCATTTCTATGACCGGTCAGCAATAGGAATGTCGGCTTTTTCAATAAATTACATTTTAATGATATATCGCTGACGCGATATGATATACGGCTTGCGCCGTATGATATATTTGCGTTGCAAATATGATATAATATCCGTCCCTTCATATGCCGAAGGCATATATCATCGCAAAAAGTGCGATATCATATCGAAGATATATCACCCGTTCCGCAAGGAACGGATATCATTGAAAAAACCTCTTTTGTCTATCGGACAAAAGAGGTTTTTTCGTGGCACGCCGGAAGGGATTCGAACCCCCGACCTTTTGGTTCGTAGCCAAACACTCTATCCAGCTGAGCTACCGGCGCATTTGTTTTGATTGCCAAAGTATATTATCACAATCCGACCGGCTTGTCAAGCGTTTTTTCAGCTTTTTAGAAAATGCCGACCAAAAAATCGCCGCCGAACGATCGAAAACCCTTTTCGGCGGCTGTTTTCAGCGTTTGTTTCACTTTTGTTTTTCAAACGGATAAACCAGATTCATCTGTCTGCGGCATTCGTCCATAATTTTCATGCAGTCCGCTGTCGCCGCAAACGGAATATATTCCGATTCGGTTTTGCCGCTTCTGATTTCGTCTGCCGCTCTCGAAAACTCAACCAGATAATCGGTCTTACCATTGAAAACCGTTTTTCCCTTGCCGTTTTTCAGCACAACCTTCGATGCCATATGGAAAAATGTGGGGAAACTGATTTTTCCCTGTGTGCCTTTGATTACACAGCTTTCTTTCAACGAGTAAAGCGACATCTTGAGAACGCACCGGAACCCGTCATAGCTTAAAATCACCGTTTCGGAAGCATCGATCCCGTCTTTGATCTTACCCTTACATTCAATTTTCTTCGGAAAGCCGAAAAGGTTGTAGCAATAGGTGATCGGATAAATGCCGATGTCAAGAAGGGCTCCGCCTGCGGTTTCGGGCATACGGACTCTTGAGTCCTTTGCCATGAACATTCCCGGAAATGCGTAATTGATCTTCACTTCTTTTACCTGCCCGATTTCACCGCTGTCAACCCACTTCCTGACTGTCAGCGCAACGTCGGAAAACCAGGTCCACATCGCTTCGCAGAAGTAGACCCCGGTTTCTTTTGAAGTTCTGATCAGCATATCGACATCTTTCCCACTGACACCGACCGGCTTTTCACAAAGAATACTCTTTCCGCCCTTCATCGCTTTTACCGCATAGTCAACATGGCTCGTGTGCGGCGTGGCGATATAAACACCGTCCACCTCGTCACGAAAGACCGCTTCGTCAAAGCTGTCATATGCTTTTGCGGAAAATTTTTCAGCGAATGCCTTTGCTTTTTCTTGGTTCCGGCTGTAAACCGAGACGATTTCATGTTCGCCGTTCGTGATTTGTCTTGCTGTCGAATACGCAATGTTTCCGCTTCCGATATACGCCCATCTGAATTTACTCATTTTTCTGCCTCCCAAAGCCAAGACGGCAAGAAAGCTGTTTCATCTTGCCGCCTTTTGCGTTATTGTTTATTCTGTCTGTTTGCTTATCGGATGATTAATACCCAAAAGCAGTTTTGCTCCACTCAAAAAACGTCTGATAGAAAAGATCGGTTGCTTCCATACCATCATCTAGCAATCCGTGGTCTGCACCCTCAAAGGGAATCAGCGTATACGCTGCGCCGACCGCACTGAGCTTCTCAGAAAGAATGACAGCGTTGGAATACGGAACAGTCTTATCCGCCGTACCGTGGCAAAGAAGCGTTTTAGGAACATTTTGATCGACATAGGAAACAGGCGACGCTTTGAGAAGCTCAGCCTTGTAATCCTGCCAGTTTTCAAGCGTGATACCGTCAGCACCAATAAGAGCGCCGCCACACTGAACCTTCCATTCGGCATCGAAGAAATTCGGATCGGTCAGATCCGTCGGACCGGCAAGGCTTGTCACATAAGCAATAGAAATCGGGGATACCGTATAATTCTTATAAGCATAAAGCAAGGCAAGATGTGCACCCGCCGAATAACCGATCAGTCCGCAGGTCTTGATTGAATAGCCGACCTCCTCTGCCTTCTGCTTAATAAAGCCAAGCGCAGCATGGATATCCTCAAGCATTTCGATATACGTTGCTTTTTCGCCGAGCATACGGTAGTTTAACGAAGCGGTCGCATAGCCGTAATTTTTGGTTACGCTCTTGGCGGTATCGGCAAGCTCCTTTTTGTCTCCACTCTGCCATGCTCCGCCGTGGATAAATACGATAAGGCCGACGTTTTTGTCATCTCTTTCGGGCAGATAAAGATCCAGCTTCTGGCTGCTTGAAACCGAGCCGTAGGCTAAATCCTTATACTCGGATACGCCGGGCGTTTTCGGTGTAAGACCGAAAAGGCTCATGATAAAAGCAATAATCGACATGAAAAAAGCTATGATTTTTTGCATAGAAAAGACCTCCTTATTTTTACGGATATCCGCATTTTCTTAAATCAAATTTATCACACCGGAAACCGTTTGTCAATAGCCCTGTTCATATTTTGTCTATATTTACCCGTAATCTGTAGATTTTTTTGTCGCCCGCAAAGCGACCATACCGACATCCGTTCCCGGTATAATATTGTCACATTCAAAAAACTGTTGACAGCATCCGGCGCTTTTGACCCCCACACCCCGGCAAGGCCCCACGGCTTTGCCACGGTCGAAGGCGCTTTTGTTATCGGTCTTTTCTGTATTTCCGTCCTTAACCATCGTCAAAAAACAGCAAAACAGGAGCCGCCGTTACAAGCCGGGGCTCCCGTTCATTTTATTTGTTATCAGCCGATCGCTAAAACGCCGGTTTCATTGAGCACAAGGCAGGCCATGTAGGCAACAT
This sequence comes from Oscillospiraceae bacterium, assembly GCA_022779945.1. Taxonomy (GTDB): domain Bacteria; phylum Bacillota; class Clostridia; order Oscillospirales; family Acutalibacteraceae; genus UBA6857. The sequence goes on from JALEYA010000131.1 coordinate 12,179, forward strand.
ACACCGCAAGAAGCGCAAAGCCCTGCCACTTTTTGAATTTGCCGAAGATGATGGTCGGAACAACCGCAATCGCACAGGCAAGAATACAAATCGGAAAATCGAAAACAATGTTGACCCGTTCAACCGGAAGCGCCTTTCCGTCAATCAGAGCGCAGATCGGAAGAATCATCGTCAGGTCAATGATGTTCGCACCGACAATGTTGCCGACCGAAAGACCCGATTCCTTTTTCTTGATCGCCGTAAGTGTGGTAACAAGCTCAGGAAGAGAGGTACCCAGTGCAATAACCGTAAAGCCGATGATCGCTTCGCTGATATGAAGTCCTCTTGCAATCGTCTGACCCGAACCGACAAGAAATTCCGCACCGAAAACAATACCGGCTGTGCCTAAAATGAAGAAAAGAAGCTTTTTCGGCACTTCTTTTCTCTCGTGCGCGTCGATTTCATCGTTTTCCGAAGCCTTTTTGCCCTCAATCAGATTACTGATCATGAACGTCAGGAAAATGGCGCCGAGAATGATCACTGACCATTTCGGAAGCGAAAGACTGAGTGAAAGAACGGTAAGAAGAATCGCCGAAGCAAGCAGAAGTCCGCCCTTGAGTGAAAAGCTCTTTCTGTTGACCGCTCCCGCCATGGCAACAAGCGAAACACCCATGATGAGAGTCGTATTTGCCGTAACCGAGCCGACAGCGTTACCGATGGCAAGCTGTGCCGAACCGTTCATCGCCGCACGGACAGATACAAGAAGCTCAGGAAGTGTTGTAGCGAACGAAACGACCGTTGCACCGACGACAAACTTCGGGATTCCTGTCGCTTCCGCAAACCAAGAAGCAGAATCAACAAACCAGTCGCCGCCTTTGATAATGAAAATAAGACCTACGACAAAAATAACGATTGACACCAGCATCAGCGGCGTTCCGCTGAGAGAGGAAAACAAAGTTGCTCCGAAAAATTCCATTTCAAGTCTCCATTTCTTATTGAAATTACTCCAACTCAAACGCACCCGTATAAAGCTGACAATACTTTCCTTTTTCCTCAATCAGCTTTTCATGACTTCCTCTTTCAATAATGCGGCCGTTTTCAAGAACCATGATCACGTCCGAATTCTGAACGGTGGAAAGACGGTGAGCAATCACAAACACCGTCCTGCCCTTCATCAGAGCGTCCATGCCCTTTTGTACAAGAGCTTCCGTTCTTGTGTCGATTGAAGAAGTTGCCTCATCAAGAATCATGACCGGCGGGTCGGCAACAGCGGCTCTTGCGATGGAAATGAGCTGACGCTGACCCTGAGAAAGGTTGGCGCCGTTGCCCGTAAGCACCGTGTTGTAGCCGTCCGGCAGTCTTCTGATAAAATCGTCTGCGTTGGCAAGCCTTGCTGCATTATACACCTGTTCGTCCGTCGCGTCAAGATTTCCGTAGCGAATATTTTCCATCACCGTACCCGTAAACAGGTTCGTATCCTGTAAAACGATGCCCAGAGAGCGGCGAAGATCGGCCTTTTTGATCTTGTTGATGTTGATGCCGTCATAGCGGATCTTGCCGTCAGCGATATCATAAAAACGGTTGATGAGGTTTGTAATCGTTGTTTTGCCGGCTCCCGTTGCACCGACAAAAGCAACCTTCTGACCCGGTTCAGCGTAAAGCGAGATGTTGTGAAGCACGGTTTTTTCACCGTCGTAAGAGAAGTCCACGTCATAAAAGCGTACTTCGCCTTTCAGTTCGGTATAGGTGACACTTCCGTCTGCATGGGGGTGCTTCCACGCCCAATGACCCGTGTTTTCCGTTGTTTCCTTGATTTCGCCGTTTTCAACTTTTACATTGACAAGTGTTACATAGCCGTCGTCCGTCTCTTCGTTTTCATCAAGCAGATCAAAGATTCTTTCCGCACCGGCAAGCGCCATCGCCGCCGAAGAAAGCTGCTGTGAAATCTGGTTGACGGGCATGGTGAAGCTTTTTGTCAGCTGTAAAAACGAAGCCACGGAAGCAAGACTCAGACCGCCGACACCCGAAACGGAAAGCAAACCGCCTAAAAACGCCACCAGTACATACTGAAGATGACCGAGGTTGTTGTTGACGGGACCTAAGATATTCGCAAACTTATTCGCCTTATAGGCACTTTCGAAAAGAGCCTCATTTCTTTCGTCAAACTCGTTTTTGACCTTATCTTCGTGGCAGAAAACTTTAATAACCTTCTGACCGGTTATCATCTCTTCCACATAGCCGTTGACTGAACCTAAAGCCTTTTGCTGTTTGACAAAAAACGTTCCGCTCTTTCCCGCAACCTTGCCCGAAATAAAGAACATGAACAGAATAAACACAATAACAAAAGCGGTCAGATGCAGGCTTGTATAGCACATCGCAGCAAAAACAGATACAATCGTCACGGCGGAAGAAACCACCTGAACGAGGGTCTGCGAAATCAGCTGTCTTAAAGTATCGGTATCGTTTGTAAAGCGGCTCATGATGTCGCCGTGCGTGATTTGGACAAAGTATTTAATCGGAAGGGTCTGAAGATGCGCAAACATATCGTTCCGGATACTCTTGAGAACGCCCTGCGAGACATACGCCATGATAACGCTCTGAACATAAGTGGCAAGAATTCCCGCCGCAAAAAGCAGGGCCATTTTTAAAAGTGCGCCCAGAAGTCCGCCCCAGTCCGGATTTGCGGCACCGATCATCGGTTCGATATAGTCGGCAATCAACGTTTTGATGAACAGCGACGAACCGACATTGGCTCCGGCGGAAATCGCAATACAGACCACAACCGCAAAAAGCTTGAGTTTATTTCCCTTCGCTATATAGCCGACAAGTCTTTTCAGCGTGCCCTTTTTCACCTTTTTCCGCGGCATTCCTCTTGCCGGCGGTCCGCCCATCGGTCCTTTTACAGCTCTTGCTTCAGCCATTATCACTTGCCCCCTTTATCTGAGAATAATAAACTTCGGAATAAATCTTATCGTGATCCAGAAGCTCTTCGTGTGTACCGAAGGCTTCGACTTTTCCGCCGTCAAGCACGATAATTTTATCTGCGTGCTCAATCGACGAGATTCTCTGTGCAATAATAATTTTCGTTGTTTCCGGGATATATTCCGCAAACGCCTTCCGGATCATTGCGTCGGTCCTGGTATCGACCGCGCTTGTCGAGTCGTCAAGAATCAGGATCTTCGGCTTTTTGAGAAGGGCTCTTGCAATACAAAGACGCTGCTTCTGTCCACCGGAAACATTGGTTCCGCCCTCTTCAATATAGGTGTCGTAGCCATCGGGGAACTGACGGATAAAGCCGTCCGCCTGTGAAAGCCGACAAGCCTCTTCGATCTCCTCGTCGGTAGCATTCTCGTTGCCCCAGCGAAGGTTTTCTTTGATCGTGCCCGAGAACAGAACGTTTTTCTGAAGCACCATGGCAACATTGTTGCGAAGCGTATCAAGGTCGTAGTCTCTCACATCCACACCACCGACCTTTACACGGCCCTTCGTGACGTCGTAAAGACGGGGAATCAGCTGGACAAAGGTTGACTTTGAAGAACCCGTCGAGCCGATGATACCGATGGTTTCGCCCGAATGGATTTTCAGATTGACATCCTTTAAGCAAAGCTTGTTCTCGTCCTTGGCATAGCTGAAGCTGACACCGTCAAACTCAACGCTGCCGTCCTTCACCTCGGTCACGGGGTTTTCACCGTTTGTCAGGTCGCTCGATTGGTTTAACACCTCACAGATTCTTTCGGCGGATGCCTTGGACATAATCATCATGACAAAAATCATGGAAAGCATCATCAGCGTCATGAGAATCTGCATCGAGTACGTCAGAAGCGTTACAAGATCGCCCGTTGTCATCGAGCCCTGACCGTTGGTGCCGACAATCATCTTTGCCCCGAACCATGAAATGAGTATCATGACCGTATAAGCGCTCAGCTGCATAAACGGTCCGTTTAACGCAAGAAGCTTTTCCGCCTTGACGAATCCGGCGTAAATCATTTCGGAAACGCTGTTGAACTTTTCTTTTTCTTTCTCCTCTCTGACAAAGGACTTGACAACCCGGATACCGCTTAAGTTTTCGGAAACAACACGGTTGAGCTTATCGTAGATTTTGAAAACCTTAGTAAAGATCGGGTGAGCGTTTTTGACGATCAGTCCGAGCCCGAGCCCCAAAAGCGGAACCACGGCAAGAAAAATCATCGAAAGCCTTGCGTTGACTTTTATCGTCATAGCCAGCGAAAAAATCAGCATCAGCGGCGATCTGACGGCGATGCGGATAATCATCTGATAGGCGTTCTGAAGATTCGTCACGTCGGTTGTCACCCTTGTCACAAGACCCGAAACCGAAAACGAGTCGATGTTCGAAAACGAAAAGCTCTGCACATTATGGAACATATCGTGACGCAGATTTTTCGCAAAGCCGACGGAAGCAAAAGCCGCATATTTTCCCGCAAGTACACCGAAAATCATCGACATCACGCAAAATACGGCAAGCATCGACCCGATTTTAATGATATAATTCATGTCGCCGGCATTGATACCGTTGTCAAGAAGCTTACCCATATAATATGGTATAACGACTTCCATCACAACCTCAAGTGAAACGAAAAACGGGGCAAGCAAAGATGCCTTCTTATATTCTCTGACGCACTTTGAAAGCTGTTTAATCATGTCCGGATTCCTCCTTTATATTGGAATTGATTTTGTCGAGCACCGAAAAAAAGACTTCGATATCTTTTTTGCCGATCCCCTTTGTAATTGTTTTTTCAAGCCTTTCGATGTCGCTGAGGACATGCTGCTGTATTTCGCAGGCATTTTCCGTCAGTACGATCTTTTTCAGTCTCCTGTCTCCGTCAACACTTTTGCGCTCGATCAGACCGTTTTTCTCCATAAGATTGAGCATATTTGTCACGGTTGAGCCTCTCAGATTAAATTCCTTTTCAATATCCCGCTGAAAGATGTCGCGATCACGATTTTCATAAACAAAACCCAAGATATAGCCGTGATTACCGGTCATGTTATCAATATATGCTTTGGTATGCGTATTATCAATATAACGCTTGATAAGCCTTGACGTTCGGTGAATCTGAAAGTGTAATTGTTTTTCCTTTTCCAAGCTGTAGCCTCCTTAAAAGTTAGTTGGCTAATTATTAGCACACTAACATTGTACGCTTCAAAAAGCATTTTTTCAACCGTCGGACCATACAGATATAAAGCAGAAGCCAAACACAATTTTGTGCAGATTTTCACAAAAACTGAATAAAAATACCGTCCTTTATTATTCTGTTTTACAAACAAAAAACCGGACGTTTTACGCTGAAGTTTACCCTGTTTTTTGCTTGCGATTTTTCACTTTATACGACCCCCACCAAAGCTTAAAATCAGCCTCTTTTTGGATCGTTTTTAGTTTAGAAACGACACCTGAAAACCGTAAAACTTGACAAGACTGTAACTTTTTGATATAATACTCGACGTTGTGCCAGAAGCGCAGCAAAATTCACCGAATAAAACATCCAAAAAACGTGCATATTTTTCAGTGAGGTGATTACATGAAAAAAGCTATTTCAGGTCTTTGCTCAGTTGTCATTATGCTTACTATGGTTCTCTGCTCGTTTACGGCTACCGCCGCTTCAACAGAGAGCAACAAACGTGCTGTTTTCGATTTTCTCACCGGGGAGGGCGGCTTCAACTCCGCCGCTGCCTGCGGTATCATGGCCAATATTGAACACGAATCCAACTTCAACCCGACTACGGTTGCGCGGGACAGTAACGGTCTTTTAAGCGGCGGCCTTTGTATGTGGAACGGACCGCGGTTCAAAAGCCTGCAAAACTACTGCTACAAAAACGGCTACAATTATCTGAGCATAAACGGACAGCTTCGGTTTCTCATGCATGAACTGAAAACCGACTATTTCAAGCATATTTACAAATATCTCAAAGGCGTAAGCAACAGCTCCTCGGGCGCCTATAATGCCGGCCATTATTGGTGTTATTACTTCGAGGTTCCGAGAAACAGAGCGTCAAAAGCCTGTGAACGCGGAAGAAAAGCCACGAACAAATACTGGCCTGTTTACGGCGGTCGTGTTTCTTCGACATCTTCCTCATCCGCCTTGAAGCTGACCTGCTCAGCCTCCGGCAAAACAGTTGACACGGATTCAAAAGTTACATTCAGCTGGACCGGCGGAAGCGCTTCGGTAAAGAATTTCTATCTTTATCTCAGGCAGCCCGGACAGGACAATTATTCCAGAATCAGTGTAAACGGCAGCAAAAAATACACCCTCAGTCTGAAAGGGAAAAAGGCCGGAACTTATAAGGCGTATGTTATCGGCAAAAAGTCCGACGGAAGCACAACAGGCTTTTCCAGTCAGACAGTAAGCTTCAGCGTTAAATGCACGCATGACTACGAGAAAACTTCCGTAAAAAAGCCGACCAAGACAGAAAACGGTTATGCCTCCTACAAGTGCCAAAAATGCGCCGCGGTAAAAAAGGTCACGATCCTTTCTTACAACAAGCAAAATCTCAACAAAACAGCATTCGGCGCCTTAAAAGCTTCCGGTGCCTCTTCCACCGGCATTACGCTGAAATGGAGCAGCATCAAAGACGCCGACGGATACTTCGTTTTTCAGTCCGTCAACAACAAGTGGAAGCTTGTAAAAACGCTTTCGGCAAAGCAGACTTCCTGCACTGTCGGGAATCTGAAATCCAACACATCGTATCAGTTCCTCGTCAGAGCCTTTGCCGGTCCCGCCACGGACAAGAACAAGCGCATTCTTTCCGGTTATAAAACCATCAAAGCACTCACAGCACCCGCAGCACCGGCCTTATCGACGATTACCCGCCCGAATAAAGGTCAGGTTGCGCTCAACTGGTACAAAGCAAGCGGAGCCGACGGCTATGTCGTCTACGGCTGCAGCACCCTCAACGGTCAATACAAAAAACTTGCCGATGTCGGGAATAAAACAAGCTTCACGGCAAAGAAGCTGAAAAGCGGCAACTATCTTTATCTGAAGGTCAAAGCTTACAACAAAACTTCAAACGGAACGCTGTATTCCAATTACAGCAAAATCAAATACGCTAAGGTTCTGTAATAAGCGCCGCCCGAACGAAGCACTCGTCCGGGCGGATATTTTCGTTCGCAACAGCAAAGCCCCGCTCAAAGAGCGGGGCTTTGCCTCAGAGAGAAAAAAATGAAAAAACAAATCGCAAAAGATGAGGTGGCTGCTCACCCTTTACAAACTGGCTGGCTGGATTCAAAGGGAAGGATATTATATACCTTTTCCCCGTCTATCATGCTGATAGGCAATTCGGGCAACAGAAGATGGATCAGTGAGATGAAACCGTTGCTTCCCTCGCCCGGGTAACCTGTTACAAGGAGCATCGGCTTTGTTTTGGCAATATGCGCAGCAACGGTAAGAGTCGGATCATCGCTGAAATATACAGCCATGTCGCCGCCTGCGCTTTTGGCGTGCTGATGAAGCCGATCCAGGATTTCGGGGTTATTCCGGTTATCGAATCCGTCAATCGGAAGAACCGAAATTACCTCAAGGTCGGCTGAATTTTCGTCGGCGATTGAACGTCCTGCGTCAATCAGCTTTTCAGAAGATTGCTGAGCGGTAACACAAACGAGAACGGTTGCTTTATCGTCCATATCGGCTAACCTCCTTTTGTGATTTCATCATAATCAAAGTACCTAAAGACAACTTAAAACCCAACTTTAAATATACTTAAGGAAAAAAATATAATATTTCGTTCATATTATGTTCATTTTAATTCTGAATTGTTGACAAAATGTTAAACCTGTTGTATGATATATGTGTATATTAACGGCTTTAGCCGATACAGGAGGATGTAAACATGAACGTATTTATGGTAGGCGGAACCGGACTTCTCGGTTGTGAAGCTGCAATCAGCCTTATCAAAAAAGGTCATAAGGTCACCTCAGTCGCCCTTCCCCCGCTTCCCGAAGGCGCACCGATTCCCGAAGAAATGGAAATCATTTTCTGCGACATCAACAAGAAAACCGACGAAGAACTTGAAGAGCTTTTAAAGGGAAACGATGTTTTCATCTATGCTGCCGGTGTTGACGAAAGAGTGGAATTTCCGGCTCCCGTTCTTGAATATTATCACAAGTACAATATCGCTCCGCTCGAAAGACTTTTCCCGATCTGCAAAAAGGTCGGCGTAAAAAGAGCGGTCGTTCTCGGCTCCTACTTTGCCTACCTTGCAAAAGAAAGACCCGACATGAAGCTGACCGAAAAGAACAAATATTTCAAGTCAAGAATCATGCAGGAAGAATGCTGTGAATCCTTCGCCGATGACAGCTTCAGCGTTGCCGTTCTTGAGCTTCCGTATATCTTCGGTACCCAGCCCGGCAGAAAACCCGTCTGGACAATCCTCATTGAACAGCTTGCCTTCATGGACAAATGGCCGTTCACCATGTATCCTAAGGGAGGCACCGCCATGCTTACCTGCCGTCAGGTCGGTCAGGCAATCGCAGGCGCCGCCGAAAGACAAAAAGCCGGCTATGAAGCAATTCCCATCGGTATGTACAACATGAAGTGGACCGACTTCCTTTCCATCGTTTACGGTGCAAGAGGCATGGGCTACGACAGAAAGATCGTCGGCGTTGCTCCCTGGATGATGAAAATGGGTATGATCAAAGCCGTCAAGGACTACAAGAAGAGAAACATCGACTCCGGTATTGACCCGTTCAATCTTCCGTATGTCATGGACATCGACCTGTTCATCAACAACGCTTACTGCAAGGCGCTCGGCGTTGAAGAGGACGACATTGAAGCTGCTATTGCCGATTCCATCAAGGTTTCGGAAGCGTCCTACAACGGAACGGTCAAGCTCCTTGACATGAAAGGCGAATAAACTGCTTTTCGTTTTCAATTCCAATAAATATATAACAAAACAGCCGCAGCACGGAGCAACCGTCTGCAGCTGTTTTTTTGACTTTTCAACAGTTTCTTTTCAGCTTATCCTTGGTGCAGGCTGTCCTTCACCCAAGCCGGAAGCTGACCGATGCGGTAAACGTATCGCCGGCTATATCAAGTTCGAGTGTTCCGCCCTGAAGCTCGGTCAGACTCTTCGCAATCGAAAGCCCGAGACCGCTGCCCTCACTTGAACGCGACTCGTCCCCTCTGACAAAGCGTGCGGTCAGCTCGCTTGCCGGAATGTTGAGCGCATTTTCCGAAACGTTGCGGAGCGTGATGTCGCCGCTTTGCGGACTTCTTGAAACCGTGACATAGACTCTCGTTCCGGGCATGGCATACTTTTTGATGTTGCCAAAAAGATTGTCAAGCACACGGTAGCAAAGCTTGCTGTCGGCAAGAATCAGAACATCCTCGTCTTTTTCGACAAAGACAAGCTTCAGATTCCGGCTTTCAAATTCGTCTGCGTATTCGCCGCAAAGCTGTCTTGTCAGCTCGTTGAGGCTGACTTTGATCAATTCCACATTGATACTGCCCGTTGATGCCTTGGACGCTTCCACAAGATCTTCAATCAGTTTCTTGAGTCTTGCACTCTTTTCGCTGAGAACATTGATATATCCTCTTGCCGTGTCGTCCTGAATATCACACCGAGAAAGCAAGTCCGTATAGTTGATAATCGACGTCAGCGGCGTTTTCAGGTCGTGCGACACGTTGGTTATCAGCTCGGTTTTGGTTCTTTGCTCCCGGACAGCGTTTTCAACAGCGATTTTCAGTCCGTCCCGAAGCGCATTGACGTCCTCGGCATACTTTCTGACCGCCTTGTTCATACCGGTTGTGTCCACCGTCACGTCATAGTTGCCGTTTCGGATTTCGTTTAGCGCATAGAAGATTTTCCGAAGAGAACAGAAGTACCGGAACGCATAAATCACGCAATATACATCATAGCCCAAAAGCGCAACCGCAATCGGGAGGCTTAAAATAGCTACATCGTGAAGCAGAAGAATCAGCAAAATTCCGATTCCGTTCGGTAAGACTAAGAAAAGTCCGGCTTTTCTTATTACGTCTTTCACAATATCACGGTAAACAGGCGGCTGTGCGTCTTTTTTCGCCTTGTATTTTTTAATCGGGTCGGCGATTTTCCCGAACAGCCATACGATAAACAGATTTTTAACAAGCGTATGGTTTTTGATGTGCCGTGAAAGATACATCAGAAGGTCAATAAGCAGTACGGCAATCAGGGCAGCAGCAAGGGCAAGCAGGATTGCGCCCGGTTGATTTCTTCCGAAGAAGCCGACACAGCGTTCATCAATCGCGTTGCCTACGATAAGAGCACCGATCCAGAGAAGACCGCATATCAGTCCGCCGTTGATTGCGATTCTCAGAAGCGTGAAAATTTTATCCGTTTTCATCATATGAACTTCATCATCAATACCGTTTCTGCCGGCTTTAACAACAAGTACGACCGTGCAGGCGATAAAGCCTAAAAGACAAATGATAACAAACGTAAAAGCGGCATTTGCCGAAGAAGAAAAGCTTTCATAGCTTTCGACAATCGAGCTGAAAGCGTCCTCTCCGCCGCCGAGTGTTTCGTCAAAGGCAAGATACATCCGATAATTACCGAGAAT
>JALEYA010000133.1 GCA_022779945.1 Oscillospiraceae bacterium
TTCGACCCGCAGTTTTTTCCTCGCCCTCAAGGCGAGAAAAAACTCGGCTGAGAAAATGCGCACCAAAAGAACTTCTTTGTTTACTTTCTTTTTCGTCTGAAAGAAAGTAAATGCCCGCGCGGCATTAGCGCAAAGGTAGAAAGATAGAAGTAGTTATAGCAGAAAAGTACAAGCTGACTGATTGATAAAATAAACAGAGCGGTAGAGGTCAGCACAAGGTAAATTTCAGCTTAGCTCACTCCCTCCGACGGCTGACGCCGCCACCTCCCTCACGAGGGAGGCTCAATTGCCACACTCTTAGGTTGATGAGAATCGGCTCCCTGGTGAGGGAGCTGTCACGCAGTGACTGAGGGAGTCCTCACCGACAAACTAAAATTTATCGCTCAACTCACGGCTCGGGCTGTTTGCTTTCAATCAAGCACCATGCACCCCGGCATTGGTGTCGCCACGCGCCCTCCGCGCAGCCAAACATTTTTTCGTAAATTTTCAGCATTTGTCAAAAACTTGTTTACAAACCCGACAAATGCTGTTATAATGATCATATCAATTTCATAACAGCATCGGAATCAGGGAAATTCGGGTGAAAATCCCGTGCAACCGCCATTACCGTAATTCAGCTTGGCTGTTAAGTCGGAATGCCTGCCCGATGCGGTCAATATTCACTTTTGGGTAAGAGGAAAGGTGCTTGACGTTCTCCGCTTAGAAGCGGTCTATCAGTATACTTGCGTCCTTTCGCTTTTTGAAAGGGCGCTTATTATTTCGGAGGATACAAAATTGAAAAAGTTCAATGTTTTTCTTTCATTTCTTGCCGTTTTACTGGTGCTTGGCGGCTGCACGCAATCTGTAACGAAGGAAACAACAACCGTTTTTACGTCTCTGACCGCAACCGAATATACAACCGGAAGTTGCGAAACCGTTACAGCCGCCGAAACCGAAGCTTTTCTTAGCGAAACACAGACAACGGCAGACACAACAACATCTCAGCCGACAACCGTGCAGGTATCAGCGTCAACCACAGTCTCCACGACCGAAGCTGTCACCTCAAAAGCACCGACCGAATCTTCAACGACAACCGCAACCACTGTCACTTCATCGGAAACAGAAATACAAACGCAGCCGCAGGAAAAGGCAACAAATGCGGGTCTGCTTTGGTCAATCTTCGGCGGCAAGTCAGACAGCAATACGAAAAGCACGACCGCAAAAAAAGAAGAAAACAACAGCAAGAATTCGAATACCTGCTTTGTCACGATCCGATGCGACACCGTCAGGAACAATCTTTCCTCATTAAAGAAAGGAAAAGAAGCCTTTGTGCCGGAAAGCGGCGTGATTCTTAGCAAAACCGAGGTCGGATTCCAAAACGGCGAATCCGCCTTTGATGTGCTCAAACGGGCGTGCAGTGAAAACGTCTGCACCGACAACTGTAAATACTGTCAAAAAGGCGGCATTCAGCTTGAATATAATTTTACCCCGGCTTTCGGGACGTACTATGTCGAAGGAATCCATCAGCTTTACGAAAAAGACTGCGGCAGTATGTCCGGCTGGATGTTCAGTGTCAACGGCGACTTCCCAACCGACGGCTCAAGCTCTTATGCCGTGAAGCCGAACGACAATATCGTTTTCGCCTATACCTGCGACATGGGCGATGACATCGGAAACGCATATTAACGGTAACCTCTGCTTTGCACGGTGCACAGTGCACGGCAGTCTTACATACAAATGAACTTCAGAAAGGAAGAACCAACATGAAAACATTCAAAAAGACGGTAAGCGTCCTTCTTTGCGCTGTGATGCTTCTTTGCTGTTTTGTCCCGGCCGCCTTTGCCGCCGGAAACATTACGGTGAAGCTTCGTGTGGAGGGCATTGATTCCTGCCTGTATTACGGCGATATCACGGTCAGCAGCGGCTCAACCGCTTACGATGTCCTGAAAGCCGCAGACGACGCAAGCAGCGACCTCACCGTCACCGCTTATGACAGCACCTACGGCAAGTATGTTGCAAAAATCAACGGCATTTCCGCCGGCTCTTACACCGAAAAAGCATGGGACGGCTGGCTTTACCGTGTCAACGGCACAGAGCCCGAGGTCGGTATCGACTCGTTTACCGTTTCAAACGGCGACTCGGTTGTCGTTTTCTACGGCGATCCGTATAACACGGGAATGCAGTATCCGATCGTCAAGACCGATAAGCTTTCCGACGGCAAGCTGTATTTTACAAGCCTTGACACCGTTTATGACGAAAACTGGAACGCCGAAACAAAAGAAGTCCCGATCACCGGCTACACCCTGATCTGGGGTTGGGGCGACGGTCAGACCATGGAGCTTACCCCCGACGAAAACGGAATCTGCACAATTCCCGATGTTGTCCTGACCGACGGCGAACACAGCGTTCAGATCGTGAAAACCGACCGTGCAACCGGTCTTCCGACCGTATTACGGTTCGCACCGGATTTCACGGTGACGGTGAAGGAGCCGACAAGCTTCTTTGCGAAGATCTTCTCCTTCTTCCAGAAGATTTTCAACGCCATCAAAAAATTGCTCGGCATTGTTGACCGATAAAAAAAATGAAGTCCCGGAATTTGCTTCGGGGCTTCTTCTTATTTCAGTGCGGTTTTCCGGTTGATACGGCAGATCCGATCCGTACAACGGTACCCTTTTGCGTGAACAAAGATACCACAGAGAAAGACAACATCAGTCGCTTAAAATTCCAATTAGAAATAATGACAGCGATTTTTCGGTTCAAAAAGCGAAAAGGACGACTTTGTTCGCACTTTGTTCAGACTTTGTTCGCGACTTTGTTCACCCTGAAAACCCTTTATTTATAAGGGTTTACGGCACTTTTTAGGGGCAAGTGAACAAAGTGAACAGAGATTTCCTATAAAGATTTCAAAATTATTCTCAGAGGTTTATAGAAACTTTGTTCATTTCGTTCTTTGTTCACTCTGTGATCGGTTCCGGCGCAGCGTTAATATCCTGCTCGTCGGGAATCACAAATTAATTCAGCACATTCTCGTTGTTAACCGGACAGGTGTACCGGATTAAAACTTCTGTCATGCACCGTCTCCTTATTCAAAAGAAGCTAAACAAACCGAAACATTTCTAAAACTTTTTCTATTTATAGTATAGCATATGATGCTTTCAAAAGCAAGCCGTGCATTTGGCGTACGCTTTTCATTTATCAAAAAGTTCAATGATTTAAACAGGGTCGATTTTACATTGATTTTGTACACCGTGTGTGATATTATAAAAAATAATAAAAAATGTCGAAAAGGAGGAAACCGCAGTTTTCTTGCGGAAACGGAAAGAATGGTAAGAGATGATCTGACAACCCTCAGAAACTTAAACGAAATGGTGCGTTACGGCGCCGAAAATTTCGGTGAGCGTAACTTTCTCGAATATAAAAATCCCGACGGAACGATCGCTTCCAAAACCTATGCGCAGTTCAAAACCGCCTGCGATTCTGCGTGCATATCTCTTACTGAAAGAGGCTTGGACGGTGCCCATGTCGCCCTTGTCGGACCGACGAGCTTCGAATGGATCACCGGCTATTTTTCCGCCGCCATGACGGGCGGAGCGGCGGTTCCCCTCGCCCCCTCGGAAACGGACGAAATGAACTGCCGTCTGATGGCGTTTGCGGACGTGAGCGTTTTTGCGTTCGATAAAAAGCACGAAAGCCTTTATAAGCTTGCCAAAGAAACCGTCGGCTCGATCAAGCTTTTTGTCTCGCTTGACAACACCGCAAGCGACCCCGATGTCATCAACTTTAACGAGCTTCTTTCCCTTTCCGGCGAATATGACGGCGATCCCGACCCCGATACGATGTGCGCAATCGTGTTCACTTCGGGTACAACAGGCTTCCCGAAAGGCGTCATGTCCAGCCATAAAAACATGATTTACAGCGCGACCAGCGTCCACGTTGCCTGCCCGACAACAAGAATGTTCTGCTGTCTGCCGATTCATCACAGCTTCTGCTTTACGGCGAACATCACCAAGAGCATCGTCCGCGGCAAGACCGTCTGTGTCAACGACTCTCTTGCCAACCTTGTCAGCGATCTTCATCTGTTCAAACCCGACAGCATCGTCGCCGTACCGCAGATCGTTAAAAAGCTGATGGGCGGTGCCATCATATTCGCCGCATCCAAGCCCGAACTGCCCGAAGAAAAAGCGGTCAATATGTTTTTGGGCGGCAGCATCATCGACGTCATTTCCGGCGGTGCTCCGCTTGAGGCGGCGGCAAACGCCCGCTTTAACGCCACAGGAATCCTTGTGCTCAACGGCTACGGCATGACCGAATGTTCTCCGGTTATTGCCAACAATGCCGTCGGCTGTTTCCGACACGGTTCGGTCGGCAAGCCGATTCCCTGTATGCAGGTGAAAATCGAAAACGGCGAAATCCTTGTCAAAGGTCCGTCCGTCATGCTCGGCTATTATAAAAACCCGGAAGCCACCAAAGAAGCCTTCACCGAAGACGGTTTTCTTCATACGGGTGACCTCGGTCACTTCGACGACGACGGCTTTTTGTATGTAACGGGACGCTGCAAAAACCTGATCCTGCTTGAAAACGGCGAAAATGTTTCGGCGGAAATGCTGGAAGAACAGTTTGCCAACGAACCGCTTGTTCAGGAGGTCATCTGCTACGGGGAAAACGGAGCGATCTGCGCCGAGGTTTACCTGAACAAAGGCTATGTCGGGGAGCACGGCATCACCGACGAAAAAGAAGCCATGACCGCTGTTTTAATGCGAATCAATGAAAATCTCGCAAGCTATCAGCGGATTTCGACCTTCAAAATCAGACCGATACCCTTTGAAAGAACCTCCTCATCGAAAATCAAGAGAAGCTCGAAAATGGACGCCGTCAAAAAAGAAATCGTCGAGCCGGCCACTGACACCGAAAAGCGTGTCTGCCGTGCGGTCAAAGAGCTTTTACAGCTTCCCGTGGTCAGCGTCACCGACAACTTCTTTGCCATCGGCGGCGACAGCCTCAACGCCATGGAGCTTGCGGTAAGCCTGAATATTTCCGCTCAGCTGATTTATGACAAGCCGTTTCTCAACAAGCTTGCCGAAGAAATTGACGCGGCCGAAAAAAAGAAAAGCGACAAAATCGACAATATCAACGAAATCATCAAAGCGACAGCACACAAGGGTGAAAAGCACGACGGCTACAAGTGTGCCCTTCTTACGGGCGCTACGGGCTTTTTAGGCGTTCATATTCTCAAGAAGCTGATTGACAACGGCATCGAAACCTACTGCCTTGTCCGAAGCCGTGAAAAGCTTGACAGTCAGCTCAAGTTCTATTTCACAGACTTTGAAAGTCCGCTAATTCATGCTGTCACGGGCGATATCGAAAAAGAAAAGCTCGGTCTGAGCGACGAAAAATATACGGAACTTACCGACAAGATTGACGTTGTTTTCCATGTTGCGGCAAACGTTCACCACGCAGGAGACTACGCCGATCTTGAAAGAACCAACGTCACAGGCACAATGAATGTCATCGACTTTGCGAAAGCCGCCAACGCCGTTTTACAGCACACCTCAACCGTCAGCGTTCACGGTGCGGCAACCGTCAAGCAGACCAAGTGCAAATCCGTCTTTGACGAAAGCGTGCTTGACATCGGTCAGCGTTATCAGGACAATGTTTATATCCACAGCAAATACTGTGCCGAACAGCTTGTTCTGTCTTCAAGACAGGACGGTCTTGAGGCCAATATCTACCGTATCGGCAACCTCACATGGAGAGTATCCGACGGCAAGTTCCAGAAAAACAGCGACGACAACGGCTTTTTAAGACGTGTTCACGCGATGCTCAAGCTCGGACTGCTCAACGAAAACATGGACAAATACCCGACCGATCTTACGGCGGTTGACGAGTGCGCGGACGCTTACGTCCGTCTCGCGCTTACGGGAAACGTCAACGAGATTTATCACATGATTAACCCGAACTTCCTTTTGACCGAGGATATGTTCAGGTTTCTTGACGTGCCGTACCGCCGCGTTTCGACACAGGAAACCGTTGAGACTGTTTTCGCCAACACCGACGACCGGGATATTCACGTTTATATGTTCTATCTCATCATATCGGGTCGTTCGGCGAATATCGAAATGGATAACAGCTATACGGTCAGCTGTCTCGATGCAGTCGGCTTCACCTGGAGCAAGCCCGACAAGGCTTACCTTACCGTTTCCGACAGTGCCGACAGACCGAACGGTCACTGCCTTGACTTTACACCGTGTGAGCTAAAGCCCATGCGAACAAAAGGCGGTATTCTGAACCCGATTCAGAAGCTGACGCTCGGCGTTATGCACGACGCAAAATTCGTCGACAGCGTCCTTCTTCACGGAGAAAATGCACTCGAAAAGCTGAGTGAGGAAATGAAAAAGGCGA
>JALEYA010000160.1 GCA_022779945.1 Oscillospiraceae bacterium
CAATACGATAAAATTCTGTCCATTTCGGACAGCGTAACGGAAAGCTTCGTCAAGGTGTTTCCGGAACTTGCAGATAAAATCCTGCTTGTGGAAAACATTCTTCCCGAACGGCTTATCAGAAAGCAGGCAGAAGAAGGGGACGCCGACAATGAAATGCCGAAAGACGGTTCTTTCCGGCTTTTATCCATCGGGCGTTACTGCCGTGCAAAGAATTTTGATAATGTTCCGGAGATTTGCTCACACCTGCTTCAATCAGGCCTTGATGTGAAGTGGTATATCATCGGCTTCGGCTCCGGCGAGGCATTGATTCGGAAAAAAATCAGGGAATGGAACATGGAAGAGCGGGTAATCCTGCTCGGCAAAAAAGATAACCCGTACCCGTACATAAAAGCGTGTGACGTTTATGTACAGCCAAGCCGCTACGAGGGAAAAAGCGTTACGGTCAGAGAAGCGCAGCTGCTCGGAAAACCGGTCATCATCACGGCATACGGTACAGCAGAAAGTCAGCTGGAAAACGGCGTGGACGGTATGATCGTGCCGCTTGATACCGAAAAATGTGCGAAAGCGATTGCCGGCTTGCTGAAAGACGAAAAGCTTTTGCGTGAGCTTTCGGATTGCTGTAGGAGCAGAGATTATTCCAACGCCAAAGAGATGGAGAAGATATACAGGAGTTTGGAAAATGATTGTAAAGTCGGAAAGAAGTGAAGTATTAGATGTTGCCAAAGGGATCGCCATCATTTTGATGGTAATTGGTCACTGCTATTCAACTGAAAAAACTATTTTAACATTGATTTACGGATTTCATATGCCGCTGTTTTTTATGATTTCCGGAATTATCTATGGAAATAAGCTTGGAGCAGACCATGACTATAAGTTCCGTATTTGGAATATGGGAATCAGACTGATGCGTCCGTATCTATTTTGGTGTTTTACTTTTTCTCTGTTTCTTTCCTTATTGCAGTCAATATCCGGAACGGTCGGTTTCTCATCTACTTTTTTTGAATACTTATTGAGAACGGTAAGATTGCAGGGTGTAGGTTCATTATGGTATTTACCATGTATTTTTATTGTTGAATTGATTTTTATATTGATTTGTAAGATTTGCCGCAAAGCACTTTTGC
The DNA here is from genome assembly GCA_022779945.1 of Oscillospiraceae bacterium. Classification (GTDB taxonomy): domain Bacteria; phylum Bacillota; class Clostridia; order Oscillospirales; family Acutalibacteraceae; genus UBA6857. The sequence goes on from JALEYA010000160.1 coordinate 1,122, forward strand.
CGATAAGTTTGGTTTTATATCTGATTGCAATGATAATTAAAACCGATAATGTCTATTTAACGATTCTTTGGAGGGTTTTTGTCGGATTTGGCTTTTTCGCAGTTGGTTATTACGGCTCTGTTTTTATTGTTTGGTGTAAAAAGAAAGAGATTTTGCAAGGTGTCCGTTTAATCGTAATAATGATTATTTTGCTTGTATTGTATGTGATTTTTTCTTTGAAAAATGGCATGGTCAGCTTAGTGAGCTTGAGATTCAGCAATCCTTTGCTTTATACAGTCAATGCCATTCTTGGAAGTTTGTCGTTGTTGCTTTTTTCTTTTCTTCTTGCTTCGAGAGTTAAAGCCCAGTTTCTAAGAACCATCATCTGGTTCGGTCAAAAAACTCTTTTTGTATTAGGACTGCATCAGTTCATCATTGAAACAATTCGCTTGGCGGATTACAAGCTTTTCGGAAACATTTTTCCGAAACTGGGCTTGTTTGAAGGTATTGTATTTGGAACGGTAGTTTGCGTTGGGTTGTTACTGATATCTTCGATATTCGAAAAATTAAAAAACAAAATCAGTTCCCATGAAAAGAAGGAGGAAGCATTATGCCGCAAATCAGTGTAATTGTGCCGGTTTATAAGGTGGAAACATATTTAAAGCGTTGTGTTGACAGTATTTTGCATCAGACTTTTTCCGATCTGGAAGTGATTCTTGTTGATGACGGCTCACCGGATCAATGCCCTGATATGTGTGATGAGTTTGCCAAAGCCGATAAGAGAATCAGAGTGATTCATAAAGAAAACGGCGGGTTAAGCAGTGCCCGCAACGCCGGCATGAAAGTCGCACAGGGAAAATACATCGGTTTTGTGGATTCCGATGATGATGTTGAACCTGGTATGTATGAAACAATGCTTGAAGCAGCCGAAAAAAACTCGGCGGATTTTGTTATGTCGGATTATATCAGGGTTTCGGCAGATGGGACACGTTCTCTTGTTTCAAAAAGCATCAGAGCGGGAGTGTATGAAAAAGAGGACATAATAAAAGAAATTTATCCGGCTTTAATT
>JALEYA010000163.1 GCA_022779945.1 Oscillospiraceae bacterium
AAAAGCCCGCAACCCCAGTATTTATAAGGGATTGCGGGTTTTTCACATATGGCAGGGGCAGAAGGATTCGAACCCTCGGCACGCGGTTTTGGAGACCGCTGCTCTACCAGCTGAGCTATACCCCTATGAAATTGGTGGACCATCAGGGACTCGAACCCCGGACCGACCGGTTATGAGCCGGTTGCTCTAACCAACTGAGCTAATGGTCCGTTGGTCTTACGACTCTTAGGAGTATATCAAAACTTTATGGAAATGTCAAGCTTTTTTTACAAATTGTTGTTTCAGCTTGTCGTCTTTCTCTTTGTCAATAAATCTGACCGTTCTGAATGAGCAGTTGTATTTTGGACACAAGCGCCTCTGCTGCGCAACGATTTGACTGTGCACCGGGGTGTCCGCTTATTACGATATCCGTTTCGCCCATTTTAAAATCAATTTTTGTGTTGTCAATTCTGGTGTCCCCTGTCTGCAGTCTGAATTCACTGACCGCTTGCTCGATATACGGATACATGGAGTTGTTCATGTCTCCGAGAACGCAAAGAATGAAGGCGTTCGGATTATGTGCCCTCACGATCGAAAGCAACCTCTTATATTCTTCAACAAAGCCGGCTCTTGATTCCTGCGATTTACAAAACGTTGCGTCATTGGTTCCAAGATTGATTACCACCAGATTCGGCGTATACCTGCCGAAATCCCATTGCTCCGACGCATACGGAGAGTCAAAGGTTTTGTTGTCAATTGCTTTTTCATACCGGTCGAAAATGACATCGGATGTATTTCTTGAACCCGTGGTGTATCCCGAATACACGCCGTAACCCGAATAACAGATCGCACTGTATTCCGCATCAAAAGCTTGCGCCGTCAGATAGGCATATGTCTTCGAGAAATTCTCCGTTGTTGTCGAAAACCGTTTGCTGTTATCGGTTTCATCGATTCCGAAGCCGCAGGTGATGGAGTCTCCGATAAATTCAAGCTTCAGCTGTTTCGGCTGCGTCGGAACACAGGGTCGCTTTCCGACAACCGTGATCGTTCCGATGCCGATATAGGAGAAAACCGATTCGGAAAGCTTGATAACCCGTACAACGGCACGCCCGCCGCAGGAATTCAGGTCGATTGCAACATGTGTCTCGTAATCTTCAAGACTCCGGTCAAAAACAAGATACCCGTTTACATAAACAGCCACTCTCGGGCGGTGATTGGCCGATGTGCCTGAAGCCTTTTCGGCAAGCAACTGTATATCAGCGGAAACGCCTTCACAATCAAATTCAATTCCGCTTCCCGACATCGACAGCCAGCGGACGTCGTTATCATAAACCGAACGGCCTAACGGCTTTACATAGGCGGTTGAAGCGTTGAGCACCATCGTTTCGTCATATTGACTTTTCGGACCTGTATACTCGGTAACATAATACACGGGAGCGGTCGTGGAAACCGCAGCGGCAGTATCCGCTTCAGCCGAAGTCTGATACTCAATATTGTTTTCGATTTCGATACGGTTGTCAATGCTGTATGTCACACCGCCCTCAGCCGAATAAACGGAAACCGACGGCGCAGCAGTCTGACTGAGTTCAATTGATTTGACCCTGCGGGAAACACCGGGCAATGTCATATTGTTGCTTAAAACCGCTATTAAAACAACAAAAATCAAAATAGCGACGGACAGAATGATGATGAATGTAGACGATTTTTTCATTAACGTTCCTCCACGGTATCCTTTGCAGGCCATTCGTCTGAATTGATAAAGATTTGTGATATTCTATCATATCCGGTCGAAAAAATCAACAAGACCCTGTTTGGCATTATTTTCCGATATTTTCTGATAAGAAAGCCGATTTTTTTGAAAATCTGTTGCTTTTCCTGCAAGAAGAATATATAATTAGTTTGGAAATATATTTTTGCGATCGGAGAATGATTATGAACAAGGCATCAACAAAAAATAAAAAGCTTTTGCGATCCTTTTTATCGGTTATAATTATCTGTTGTACAATCTGTGTTCTGTCCTTGTGTGCATACGCTGCAGGCGGCATTCAATACCGCTCTTTTGCAACCGGAAAGGTGTCCGAAAACGGTTACAGCGATTCTTCTTTCCGGGTAAAGTCCTCCCCGGCGGTATCTTCTTCCGATTCGATTTTCAGAAAAGCGGCTCTTCCCTCAAGCTACAATTCCGTAAAAAAAGGAATTGTAACAAGTGTCAAGGATCAGGGTGACTACGGAACGTGCTGGGCTTTTGCGACGGTTTCCGTCTCCGAGACTTCGGTTATCAATGAATTTGAAGCCTATAACAAGAACAACTGCAATTTTTCCGAAGCTCACCTTGCCTATTTTTCCGTCAGCGATGCCGTTGACAAGCTGAAGATGACGGCAGGCGATAAAACGAAGCTCAACGGTATCCATTATCTCAACCTCGGCGGCAATCTCTATTTTTCAACCTTTACCCTCTCGAAATGGTTCGGTATTACGGACGAAAGCACCGCTCCGTACGCAAGTGCAAAACCCAAGACGGTTTACCCGAACTCTCTTGCCTATTCCAAAAACAAAATGCTTCTGGAAAACTCCTATTGGATTCCGATGACCGACAGGAATACGGTCAAACAGCTGATTATGCAATACGGTTCGTGTGCCCTTTCCTATTATCATGACGATTATTTCTTCAACAGCAGCAAAAGTTCTTATTATCAGAACATTTCGAAGGTTCCCAATCACTCCGTCACCATTGTCGGCTGGAACGACAATTATTCAAGAAATAATTTCGGCACCATCTTCAGCTTGTATCAAAAGCCGAAAAATAACGGCGCCTGGCTGATTAAAAACAGCTACGGCACCTCCTTCGGAAACAAAGGATATATGTGGCTTTCTTATGAGGACGCCTCCGTTTTATTTGACGATGCTGTATTTCTTGACTTCACACCCACTTCAACCTTCGATAAAAACTATCAGTATGACGGAACAACAAGCTCTTTCGGCGGTTATTATACGGACGATCTGATATACGGCGCCAATCGTTTCAAAGCCCTTTCGTCTGATGATCTGCTGACGGCAATCTCTTTTTATACCGATGAGCCGTCGGTCACCTGCTATTATCAGATTTATAAAAACGTTGCCGGTTTGTCGAATCCGACAAAAGGCACCCCCGTCTACAGTTCTCCCGTAAAATCATATCAGCAATATGCCGGCTATCATACGGTATATCTGCCAAAACCGATCGAATTGAAAGCCGGTGAGTACTTCTCGGTTGTAATCACCTATAAAAACAAAGGCCGCGAAGTGATGATATTTTCCGACGACGTGGGTTATGTCGATAACACCGGATATGTTTACTGCTATGCCAAATGCCTTCAGGGACAAAGCTACGTCAGCGAAGACGGCAAAACATGGCAGGATCTGTATAAAATCGGGAAAGGGGAAAGCCTCAGAATCAAAGCTTTTACCAAAACCCGCTATGTCAAGCCGAAAGCAATCACACTCCCCTCTTCGCTCGTACTGGCAAAAGAAAAAACCACTGTGCTGAATCCGACGGTCACTCCGTACTATGCCGTCAATAAGATGGTCTGGAAATCTTCCGACCCCTCGGTCGTCACAGTCAATTCAAGCGGAAAAATCACGGCCAAGAACTTCGGTACCGCCGTTGTCACCTGTTACAGCAGTGCTGACAATTCGGTTACGGCATCGGTGAAAATCAAGGTTACACTTGAAAAAGTCGAAAATTTAGCCGCAGTCAAAGCAACGGAAAACGCCGTAAAAATCACCTGGAATCCCAATACGGACGCAGACAGCTACGAAGTTTATACCGTGTCTTCCGACGGAAAAAAAGTCCTTGCCGGCAAAACCACCGACAACACTTATGTTTTCCGATCTCTTGCCCCCGGTCAGAAAATCACCTGCTGTGTTGCCGCCGTGAAAACCGACGGTAAAACAACGTATAACAGCGGATATTCGGCTGCTTTCAGTTGCTGTACAAGACCGAAGCCTGTTTCAAAAATCATCTGTTCGTCCATTGCTTCCGGCTCTGTAAAGCTCTCGTGGAGCAAGGCGACAGGAGCCGACGCCTATTATATTTACGTTCTGAACACAAAGACCGGCAGGTATTCCTATCTGAACAAGACTTCCTCAACCTCTTATACCGTTACCAAGCTGAAAGCCAATTCGGTCTATACCTTTGCTGTCACGGCTGTGGCTCTTTCGGGAAAAACTTACAGCAGAGCCTACTCCTACCCGACGGTAAAAATCAAAACCGCCCCGGCAAACGTCACCGGGTTCAAAGCCGTAAAAGCCGGCAGCGGCAAGGTTTCCTTATCGTGGACGAAATCCGCCGGTGCTTCCGGTTATCAGATTTTCCGCTATGACGCCAAGACCAAAAAATATGTTGCCGTAAAAGCCACCGCTTCCGCGAAGCTTACGGTCAGCGGACTGAAAGCCGGACAAACCTATACATTCAGCATCCGTGCCTACGGCGAATATAACAAAATGAAGCTTTACAGCGGATATACCTTTGTCAGAATAAAACTCTGAAATATACATACGGACAGGTCGGATTCATTTTCTTTCCGGCCTGTCCGCTTTGCTTTTTTGAAACAAATCCTGTCCGTTTTCGACTGTACGATATTTTTCGGTTACTTGTTCAAAAAAACACCCTCTTTCGTGTTAAAGTTATACATTATTGCGTATTGACTTAAAAAGCGTCAATCATGTATAATTATTGTAAAATCAAAAGGTCAAGTGTGACTGACGGATAAGTGGACCAACCACATGGGAGCACTGTATATGACCTTACAGCCGACCGTCTGGGCAATCCCGCAGGGAGAACTTCTGTTTCCCCGTTTTTTGGGGTTGCTCTGTTTATTTTTCAGGAGGTATCTTATGAAAAAAGTAGGAATCATCATGGGAAGCGACAGCGATCTGCCTGTTGTTGAAAAGGCAATCGATACCTTGGGGCAGTTCGGTGTTCCGACCGAGGTTCATGTTTTTTCGGCACACAGAACACCGGAAATGGCAAGGAACTTTGCCTTGAATGCCAGAAAGAACGGCTTCGGTGCCATCATCGCTGCAGCGGGCATGGCGGCTCATCTTGCCGGCGCAATTGCCGCAAACACCACCCTTCCGGTTATCGGAATCCCCATCAAATCGAATAAGCTTGACGGTGTTGATGCTCTTTTATCAACCGTAATGATGCCATCGGGAATCCCTGTTGCCACTGTTGCGATTGACGGAGCTGTCAATGCCGCCTTGTTGTCTGTTGAGATTCTTTCGATAAGCGACGATACACTTGCCGAAAAACTGAACCAACTAAGACAAGAAGGCAGCGAAAAAGTACTGATGAAAAACGCCGCCATCGAAGCGAAATATAACCAATAAATTCTCAAGGAGGATAAAACTATGGAAAAACTCAATCAGCTTTATGAAGGCAAGGCCAAGAAGGTCTTTGCCACAGAGGACGAAAATCTTGTCATCGTATCCTATAAGGACGATGCAACTGCTTTCAACGGTCTGAAAAAAGGTCAGATCGAAGGCAAAGGCGCCATCAACAACAAGATGAGCAATATGCTCATGCAGATGCTCGAAAAGCACGGTGTTGCGACACATTTTGTTGAAGAGCTTTCGGACAGAGATACCGTTGTGAAAAAGGTTTCGATCGTTCCCCTTGAGGTTATTATCCGTAATGTTTCCGCCGGTTCTTTTGCCAAGCGTTACGGCGTAGAAGAGGGCATCGCTTTTGACGAGCCGACCATCGAATTTTCCTATAAAAATGACGACCTCGGCGATCCGCTGATCAACGCGTATCATGCAATCGCTTTAAAGCTTGCCACGAAAGAAGAAATCGAAACGATCAAAGCGATGGCTTTCAAGGTCAACGAGGTCATGAAAGAGTACTTCAAGAAGATCGGTGTTGACCTGATCGACTTCAAGCTTGAATTCGGAAGACTCTCGGACGGCACGATTGTTCTTGCCGACGAAATTTCCCCTGATACCTGCCGCTTCTGGGACAGCGAAACACATGAAAAGCTTGACAAAGACCGTTTCAGAAGAGATCTCGGCGGTGTTGAGGATGCTTACAAGGAAATGATGAAAAGAGTTTTAGGCGAATAATCAGGAGGCTAAAATGGGTGGATTTTTTGGAGTAGTCAGCAAGACAGATGCCATTGCAGACGTCTTTTTCGGAACTGACTATCACTCACATCTCGGCACAAGGCGTGCAGGTATTGCCGCCTATGACGAAGAAATCGGACTGCAAAGAGAAATTCATAATATTCAGAATTCCCCTTTCCGGACGAAGTTTGAACACACCTTTGACGAAATGCAGGGCAAAAGCGCCATCGGCTGCATCAGTGATTATGATCCCCAGCCGCTTCTGATCCGTTCGAATCTCGGCATATACGCCATTTGCGTCATCGGTATCATCAACAATTCCGACGCTCTCATTAAGCAGTATCTTTCCTTCAGCGGCGGTCACTTCGGTGCCATGACGGGCGGTGCGGTCAATTCGACCGAGCTTGTTGCCGCCCTCATCAATCAAAAAAGTGATTTTGTAGAAGGTATTAAGTTTGCGCAAAAAGAGATTGACGGAACCGCTTCGATTCTGATTCTCTGCCACGGCGGAAATCTGATTGCCGCCCGTGATAAGGTCGGAAGACTCCCTGTTATGATCGGCAAAAGTGAAGACGGATACTGCGTTTCGTTCGAGTCGTTTGCTTATAAAAAGCTCGGCTATGAGGACGAAAAGGAACTCGGCCCCGGTGAAATTGTTGAAATCACCGCCGACGGCGTGACACAGCTTGCAAAGCCCGGCAAAAAAATGAGAATCTGCTCTTTTCTTTGGAGCTATTACGGCTATCCGACTTCAACTTACGAGGGTGTTAACGTTGAGGTCATGCGGTACCGCAACGGTCAGATCATGGCGGAGCACGACAGAGAAGTCGGCAACGCCGAAAACCTTGATTATGTCGGCGGCGTTCCGGATTCCGGCACCCCTCATGCCATCGGTTATGCAAACGAAAGCAAGATTCCCTTCGCAAGAGCGTTCATCAAATACACGCCGACGTGGTCAAGAAGCTTCACCCCGACCCGTCAGACCGAGCGTAACAAGGTCGCCAAAATGAAGCAGATTCCGGTTCACGAACTCATCAAGGATAAGAATCTGCTGTTTGTGGACGACTCGATTGTCAGAGGCACCCAGCTGAAGGAAACGGTTGACTTCCTTTACAATAACGGTGCGAATGCGGTTCATATGCGTTCTGCATGCCCGCCGATCATGTACAGCTGTAAATTCCTGAATTTCTCAAGAGCGAACAACGAAATGGAGCTGATCGCAAGACGCATTATCGTTGAGCTTGAGGGCGAAGAGGGACTGAAACATATCGACGAATACAGCGATTCGTCAACGGAAAGAGGTAAGAGCCTGAGACAGGCAATATGTGAAAAATTCAACTTTGCTTCCCTTGAATTCCAGTCGCTTGACGGCATTGTCAAGGCGATCGGTCTTGACGAATGTCAGCTTTGCAC
>JALEYA010000183.1 GCA_022779945.1 Oscillospiraceae bacterium
ATAGGTGTTGTTGGTCGAAAACGCGAACAGATCTTTAATCGGAAAAACAGCAAAATAGACTGTACCGAGAAGGTTGACCCAGGTCGGCATGGAAAACGGAAGATCAGGTGCGGCAATCAGGCAATAGACCGCGAACAGAAAAAGTGCGCCCGAAGAAAAAAGTCGGATTCGGTTCATGGTAAGTCCTCTCAGTATCAATTGACTGTTTCAGTTTAGCACGGACAAGCAGAATTGGCAAGATAAAGAAGATATGTTATGATTTCTGAAATCAAAAACCGACCGGCTCAACGAGTCGGTCGGACGTTTTTACATTATGGATTAAAGATACGGATTGTTTCTTCCGAAGATCTCATTGAAGTACTCGAAAATCTTGTTGATTCTTGCGAAGATTGACTGAACAAGCTGCCAGAAAGTAAGGTTGTTGCTTTTCTTGCTTTCTGCATAAACGGCTGTGTAGGTTACATCTTCGGTTGCAATGGGGATTGTACCGGCGTGATAAACCGTGTTACCGCCGTCGGCAGACCAGCCTTTGAATACATACTCAACTTTTTTGTCTTCTGATGCTCTTGCCGGATTGGCGGGAGCCGTTACAACTTCTCCGGGGGAGTACGGTCCGCTTTGAAGAACGGTTCCGTCCCAGTCAACGAACTTGATCGTATAATAAGACGGAGCGGGCATTTCATCCTCGGCAAAAACGGCAACGGTCATGCATGAGAAAATCATCAGCACGCTGAGCAGTAATGATAATGCTTTTTTCATTGAATTTGCCTCCTTGAAAGTGAAAATGATGTATACGAAACTTCCTTGTATACAACGATACACTTGAATTATAAGATAAAATAAAGCGTTTGTCAATTGAAAATTCAAAAAAATTTCCATTTATCTCCTCCTGAAAGTCAATATTTTTGTTCATTCTTTACATATGCCGCTTTTTGTGGTAAAATATGATATCAATGTTTCGTTTAGGTTAAGAGAAAATTGAAGATACTATTATAGGAAAGGACGAAAAGTCTGCGGATTTTCGTATGTGTTTTACTATGGGTAGAAAAATTGTTATCGCCGGAGCGGGACACGGCGGACTTGTTGCGGCGTCGAAGCTTGCCCAAAGCGGCTTTGATGTGACGGTTTACGAAAAAAAGAGCCGGGATGAACTTGGCTACGATTGGCTTGATGCAGTCGATCCCCGTGCGTTTTACGAGGTGGGACTGGAGCTTCCGAAAGACATGAAATTTGAAAAAAACGGAGATATGCGTTTCTACAATCCGGCACTTTCCGCACCGCTCACCGTTGAATCGAACGGCAACGGATCGACAAAAATCGAAAGAAAGCTGATTTATGATCTGCTGATTGATTATGCCGAAAAAAGCGGCGTAAAGCTTGTGTATAACTGCCCGGTTTTAGGTCCGGTCATGAACGGAACCCGGGTTGTCGGAATTGAGACCGTGAGCGGAACCGTAACAGCCGATCTTGTGATCGACAGCGCCGGTATGGATTCACCGGTAAGGGAAAACCTTCCGTTTGACTGCAACGTTGACAACAGCTACGGCTACGGTGAATGCTTTTATGCGTATCGAGCCTATTTCAATAAGCTGCCGGCACCCGAACCGGAGGTTCCGTATGAAATATTCCTTATGCATATGGGCGAAAGAGGTATTTCCTGGGTCGTCACCGAAAGCGACTGTGTAGACGTTCTGATCGGACGGACTTCTCCGATTTCCGATGAACAGGTACAGGACGTTCTTGAAAAGATGAGAGAATTCAGTCCTCAGATCGGAAAAGAAGTCGTAAGAGGCGGCACAAGGGTGAACCGTATTCCCGTAAGACGTCCTCTTTCGGTGATGGTCTGCGACGGTTACGCCGCAGTCGGTGACAGTGCTTATATGACGATGCCGATGAACGGCTCGGGAATCTGTGCGGCGCTTCGTGCGGGTCTTATGCTTGCGGACACTGTCAAGGCCGACACCGAAGAAAAATACAGTGCTGAAACCCTATGGGACTATAACCGCAGATATATTCTTCACTTCGGGCTGAACTTTGCTTCGATCGACACACTCAAAAACATTTTGCTTTGTATGAGCTCGAACGGCGTTGACTTCCTTTTTGACAAGCAGATCATAACCCCGAACGACATCAACTTTAACCGCGGAAAATCCGAAAGCAACTCTTCTTTTTCGGATATGCTCGGCAGAGTTTCGCGCGGAATGGGCAATCTTCCGGTTCTTCTGCGTACAGCGGGTGCTCTTACCAAGGGTGACGGGCTGAAAAAGGTTTACCGCACGATTCCCGAACAATACGAACTCGAGGCTGTGCGCAAATGGAAAGAAGAAGTCCTTGACGCAACCGTGCTGATGATGCGGTAAGGTTTTTCTTTTAATCAAATATTAAGTAATTATGTCAAAATACGCATAAATTCAATCCGAAAAATACGGACTCTCATAAATGAGGATGCTTATGGTTAAAAAAAGATATATTAAAGAAAAGATCATCTTGTATCTTTTCAAAATATTGATTTGTTGTCTGTTTACCGGCAGTATGTATTATTGCTGGATCAAGTATTTTAATCCCTTTGTACCGACGCCGTTCTTTAAGCTCGGAAATTACTTTCTTGCCGCTGTTTTACTTTTTACCTATGTCGGCTTTGTCAAGATTTACGGAGGCTTTCTTGTCGGAACCTCACCGGTTTCCGATCTGATGTTTTCTCAGATCATATCCATTGCTTTTCTTCAGGCGGTCGCCTACGTTATTTTTTCGCTTTTAAGCTATCGGCTGGTTTCCGTTGTGCCGTTTATCGTCATGTTCTTTGCCTTTTCGGCTTTTGCGGTTGTCTGGGTACTGGTAATCGACTTTATTTATTTCAAGCTTCATGCACCGAAAAAGACGATTGTTGTTTTCAATAATGTGGACTCTTATCAGTCCATAAAAGGAATCCGGGATATCAAAAAGCGCTTCCGCGTGATCCGGACGGTCAATTCCGAAAAGACATCGCTTGAAGAACTTTACGAATACATGAAAAGTGTTGATGCCGTGTTCCTTTGCGGCGTTCCGTCCGACTATCGTAACGAGGTCGTCAAAAAGTGCATCGCAACGGGAAAAATCGCCTATGTCAAGCCGAAAATTTCGGACACGATCATTCGCGGCGGAAGAACCATTCAGCTGATGAATGTCCCTGTTTACCGCTGTAAAAGAAGTGACGCAAGTCTTATCTATCAGCTCGGAAAACGGGCGGCGGATATTGTGTTTTCACTCGTCGCCATTATTGTGCTAAGTCCCCTGATGCTTGTTGTTGCCGCGGCGATCAAGGCCGAGGACGGAGGTCCTGTTTTCTATAAGCAGACCCGTCTTACTTTAAACGGAAAGCAATTTAAAATCATCAAATTCAGAAGTATGAAAACCGACGCCGAAAAGGATGGCGTAGCCCGTCTTGCCGAGGACAACGACGACCGGATTACAAAGGTCGGACGCTTTATCCGAAAGCTGAGACTTGATGAACTTCCTCAGCTTTTTAACATTCTTTCGGGATCGATGTCGATTGTCGGACCCAGACCCGAAAGACCGGAAATAGCCAAGGAATATGAGGAAAGTATACCGGAATTTTCTTTGAGACTTCAGGCGAAGGCGGGACTTACCGGCTACGCGCAGGTTTACGGCAAGTATAACACGCCGCCGTATGACAAAGTTCAGATGGATCTGATGTATATTGCGAATCAGTCGTTTTCCGAGGATTTCCGGCTGATTCTGATGACGCTTAAAATAATGTTTGTCCCGTCGAGTACCGAGGGCGTTGACAAAAAACAGCGCACGGCGATGAGGAAAAGACCGGACGGGAACAAAGGGGAAAACGAAAAGAAATGAAAACCGTAATTGTTACTGGTGCGAGCCGGGGAATCGGACTGGAAACAGCGAAGCTGTTCGCCGAAAAAGGGTACCGTGTTTATGCGCTGAGCCGGAGCGGACAATGTGAAACCAAAGAAAGCATAATACCGCTCAGGTGCGACGTTACCGACGAGAACGAAGTGAAAAGCGTTTTTGGGCGTATTTACGAAGAAAGCGGACGAATTGATGTACTTGTTAACAATGCAGGCTTCGGAATTTCGGGTGCCGTTGAATTTACCGACGAAAAGCAGGCGAAAAAACAGTTTGAAGTCAATTTCTTCGGCTGTTTTCTCTGCTGCAAGAGCGTTGCGGAATATATGAGAAAAAACGGCGGCGGCAGAATCATAAACATCAGTTCCCTTGCCGCGGAGCTTTCCATTCCGTTTCAGGCGTTTTATTCGGCCTCAAAGGCGGCGGTCAATTCCCTGACACTGGCTTTGGCGAATGAGCTTCGGCCGTTTCGTATCTCTGTCTGCGCGCTGATGCCGGGCGACGTCAAAACCGGATTTACCGATGCGCGGGAAAAGCAGGAGGAGGATGGCGGCGTCTATGCAGACGTTATTAAAAAGAGTGTTGCGACAATGGAAAAGGACGAGCGAAACGGAATGTCAGCCGTCAGAATCGCCGAAGCGGTCGTGTCTCTTGCCGAACGAAAACGGGTTAAGCCGCTTTCGACCAAGGGCGCACAATACAAGGCGATCGCCGTTTTGTCGAAGCTTCTTCCCATGTCGGCGGTAAATCGGATCGTCGGAATGCTCTATTCATAAAAGCTATTTTTCGAGGTGCAAAAAATGCAGCAATATTACGATAAGTACAGTTATCCGCCGGGATTTGATCCGTATCCTGAGGAAAAAAAGCGTCAGAAAAAGGAGCTGTTTCAAATCGGCAGCTTTGTCGGAGCGGCTCTTCTGGCTTTTTTGATGCTTCAGAATATTGTGGTTATGCTGCTGATGATTGTCGGGCTTTACAAAAAATATTTGAACGATGCACTTTTCCAGACGGGCATTGAGATTTTAAGCTCGGTTTTCTGTATTTTGCTTCCGTTTGTTTTTTTCGGCAGGATCATCAGCAAGCGGTATACCGGAGCGGAGATTTTGCCGCTTGAGAAGCCGAAGGATACGGCTTTGAGCGTTTTCGCTGTTCCGTTCGGGGTCGGGCTTTGTATGGCGGCGAATATCGTCACGTCCTATCTGATCGTATTCATGGGTCTTTTCGGCGTGAAGCTGTCTTCGCCCGAAATGCTCAGAGTTGACGGCTTTGCCGGTTTTCTTCTTTCGGTTATTCAGGTTTCCGTTGCGGCGGCGCTTGTTGAGGAAATCTCGCTAAGAGGCAGTGTTATGCAAAACCTGAGAAAATACGGCGACACCTTTGCGGTGGTGATGTCCGCCGTTGTTTTCGGAATTATGCATATGAATCTTGTACAGGCTCCGTTTGCGATGATCGTGGGGCTCGGGCTGGGCTTTATCACGGTGAAAACCGGAAGCATCTGGCCGGCGATCGTTGTCCATGCTATCAACAATTTCTTCTCGACCGTGATTACGTATTTGCCGCAGTGGGGTGTTGATGAAAAAGCCGTAAATATCATATACTCACTGGCTCTTTATGCTTTCCTGGGCTTGGGTGTTGTTTTCGGCTATTTCTTTATCAGGAGAGCCGGTCGGATCTCGCCTTATCAAAACAACGGTTCTGTCCTGACTACCGGTGAAAAAGCAAAAGCATTTCTTCTTTCTCCGACGATCCTTATTGCCATGCTGGTGATGCTTTACTATACGGCACAGTATGTGGGGTTGATGCAGCGATGACGGACAGACAGGCGATGCTTCTGGCAATCAAAAATGCAAAATCAGCGGCGGCGGACGGTGAAGTGCCTGTCGGCGCTGTAGTTTTGAAAAACGGGAAGGTAATCGGTGAGGGGCGAAACCGACGGGAAAAAGGAAGAAATGCGGTTTGGCACGCGGAGATCGAAGCGATCGAAAACGCCTGTCAGACGATTGGTTCCTGGAGGCTTCGGGGCTGTGAGCTCTTTGTCACGCTTGAGCCGTGCCCGATGTGCGCCGGGGCAATTATGAACGCGAGACTTGATCGGCTTGTTTTCGGGGCATACGACGAAAACGTCGGCTTCATCATAAGCCGGAATGAACTTTTTGATGTGTTGCCGGAAGTCCGACCGACGATTGTCGGAGGATATATGGAAAACGAGTGTGCGGAAATTCTGGAAAGCTTCTTTCAGAACAGAAGAAACGATGACAACAAGATATAACAAGAGCGCCGGAAGGAAATTTCCTCTCGGCGCAAAATTATGAATTTTATCCGTCTTTCTTGGCGGAAAACTCTGCTTTCCCCTCCGGCGTGTCACGGTAATACTGCGTTTTCGGGTTGGGATGCGGATTGTTTTGCCAGATTTCTTCGGCCTTGACAGCCCATTCCTTTGAGAACTTATCGCACTTGCTGCAAAGCTGTTCGGCAGTCTCCTCGCCCATAAGATTGGTTGATTTTGCTCCCGTACGCTTGACGATGTCCCGTAAGCACTGCGGATTTTCGAGCATCGGGCACGGACGAAGATGGTTGTCATTGAACGGCTGATCGTGACGGAATGCCATGAAAAGCGGATTACGCAGTCCTTCAAGAAGCGTATTTTTCCGGATATTGGAATCGGAAAAATGAATGAATACGCAAGGCTCCATATCGCCTGCGGCGTTGATGTGGAAATAGTTGCGTCCGCCTGCGATACATCCGCCGACATATTCGCCGTCGTCCTGAAAGTCCATCACGAAAAGCGGCTTTCCGGTTTCGCCGTTACGGGTTCTGCGAAGCCACTTGTACATATGCTCTCTTTGCTCGGGCGTGGGAATCAGGTCAACGGGAGCACCGTGACCGATCGGCATATAGTTGAAGTAAAGGCCGAACTTGACACCGCAGTCGATCATTTTATCGATGAATTCATCGCTTGTGACCTGTTCGACGTTCTGACTTGTGTAGCAAACGGACATACCGAAAAGACAGCCGTTTTTCTTGAGAAGCTGCATGGCGGAAATAACCTTCTGATAAATGCCTTCGCCGCGTCTTTCGTCGGTTGATTCCTCTGTACCTTCAATGCTCAAAGCCAATGCCATATTGCCGACACGAAGAAGCTCGTCACAGAACGCCTGATCGACAAGGGTGCCGTTGGTATAAGCGAGGAAAGCACAGTCGGGGTTTTCTTCACAAAGACGGATCAGCTCTTTCTTTTTCATAAGCGGCTCACCGCCGGTGAACATATAAAGATGGGTTCCAAGCTCCTTACCCTGACTGACGACGCTTGCCATTTCTTCATACGTCAGATTGTCCTTATGACCGTATTCGGCGGACCAGCAGCCCTTACAGCGGCAGTTGCACGCACTTGTCGGATCCATCAGAATCAGAAACGGAATGTTGCATTTATAAATCTCTCTGTTTGCTCTGACGGCTTTGGTTCCGTGAACGCCGGCACCCAGACCCATCGCGAGAAGCATTTTTTTGAGCATCCCGCGGTCAGTGTCGTTGAGAATGTTCATCGCATAATTATAATAAACGCCGTCGCCTTTTTTGATTGCGTTTTTCATAGCGGTAAGGTTTTTCTTAGGAAAGGTGTCGCCCAAAAGCTTTTCAACGATATCAAGAAGCTTGAGCATATTTTCCTGCGGCTTTTTATCGACATATTTGAGCAGAGTGTCCAATGTGACGCCGGCGGCTTTAAACTCTGCCTTTTCTTTAAGAGTCATTATTACACCTCACAAAATTATTCATTTTACTATAACACAGGCAAAACGAAAAGTCCATAGATTTTGAACTTTATTATTCTTAATTTTTCGTTACATATTCTGTATTGCCATACAAAAAAATTTCGGTTGCAATCCAATCGATTATACTATATACTATTATACGCTGTTTAACGTCATCAATGTGAAAAAAGAATGTATATTTCATTATGAACCGATAAAACTTTATTAAGGAGCCGGGATTGGATGAAAAGGAAAACAAAACAAAATCTATCGGCGGTATTAAAAGCGGCTGTTGCCTTGCTTATTTTCGCTGTCGCCGTAATCAATTATGATAAGCTGAAAAATATTGACGTCCGCGCCATTGTCGAGGCAAGCTCATCCGCTGCTGCCGCTGTGTGTGCGATTCTGGGTGTGTATCTTGTTAAGTCCGTTCTGTTTGTGGTTCCCGCTTCGCTAATCTATATTGCCGTCGGAATGGCTTTTTCGCCCTGGCAGGCGATTCTGATCAACTTTGCGGGAATTATACTCGAGGTTATCGTGGCGTATCTTTTAGGGCTGTTTCTCGGCGGTGAATATGTCAACAACCTTTTGAAAAAGAGCAAGGGCGGACAGAAAATACTGGATATGCAGTTCAATAACCGTTTTCTGGTGCTTCTCGGAATCCGGTTTCTGCCCGTATTCCCGATCGACTTTGTTTCGCTCTTCTGGGGCGCTTCAAAGTGCAATTTTTTCAGGTATTTCGCCGCTTCGGTTTTGGGCATCATGCCGAGGGTGATCCTTTTCACGGTTTTAGGCGACGGAATTTATGACTATATTCCGATTCATCTGATCGTGAAAGGCGTTATTATTGCCATTCCGATCGGCGTTGTTGTTTTCCTGATCCGGCATTTTATCAAAGGGAAGAAGGCGGATCAACCGCAAGAAAAAGCACAATGACCGAAAAGCGGACGGTCAGACACAAAAGAACGGCGGCTGTCGGAGTTCCGGCGACCGCCTTGCTTTGTTTAATATCCGATACTTTCGTTGATGAGAACGACTTCGTATTCACAGCCGTTCGGCTTTTGTAAAAATACGCTCAGTATCCGGCAGATTCTGTCGGCACTTTTGCAGTCATAGCATTTGTCGCCTTTAACAGCACAGGGCGTTTTCATACCCAGCCGTTTTGCATTGAGCGGAGAGGCAATGTTTCTCGCCCGGTTGATTGCCGAATGAAGGTCGGGAGCAATCTTGTTTTTGCCGGCGATCAGGTACACTTTTTCGTGACCGTAGGTCGTCTCCGCAACACGGTTTCCGTTGCCGTCAATGTTGACAATTTCGCCTGTTTCGGCAATTCCGTTGACGGAGGAAATGTAAATGTCGGTATTTCTTGCGAGGGCGCAGATCTGCTTACCCGTCTGTCCGTCCTCGGGTTTCCAATGCCAGAAAACAGTGTTGTTTTTGCTTAATTTTTCGTAAAGACCCATGTCACGCACCGTGACCGAGCCGCCGAATGCGACCGTTTTGCCGCTGATTGCGTTTTCAAGATAGCAAGCCGCTTCTTCCGCTGTTTCGAAAACCGAAACGGTATAGCCGCTTTTTTCAAGGTTTGTTTTGAGTATATCAAAAGTCATGACAATAACCGCCTCTTTTGTAGATGATATTTCTGCAATTACAAATTGATTATCAGGTCATTTTTTCCTGCTTGACCTTATGGTCAATGACGTGACGGGAGGCAAGCTCTTTGTGGATATCCTCAACGGAGATACCCATTTCTACCATCAGCACCATAACGTGATACGCAAGGTCGGCGATTTCGTAAATTGTCTCCTTTTTGTCGTCCGCTTTTCCGGCGATGATAACCTCGGTGCATTCCTCACCGACTTTTTTGAGGATCTTATCAATGCCCTTCTGGAAAAGGTAGGTTGTGTACGATCCCTCGGGCAGTGTTTCCTTGCGACCTTTCAGAAGCGCATACAGGTTTTCAAGCGAAAACTCCGCTCTCTCCTCGCTTTGCCAGACAAGGTCGTTAAAGCACGAATCCGTGCCGGTGTGACAGGCAGGGCCGTCCTTTTCAACGACTACCGTCAGTGCGTCCTTGTCACAGTCGGCGGTGATCGAAACGATGTGCTGATAGTTACCGCTTGTTTCGCCCTTGAGCCAAAGCTCCTGCCGTGAGCGGCTGAAAAAGCAGGTCAGACCTTTTTCCATCGAGATTT
The DNA here is from genome assembly GCA_022779945.1 of Oscillospiraceae bacterium. GTDB lineage: Bacteria > Bacillota > Clostridia > Oscillospirales > Acutalibacteraceae > UBA6857. The sequence goes on from JALEYA010000183.1 coordinate 9,809, forward strand.
CAAGGCTTTCACGGTTCATGTACGCAACGGTCAGCACTTTTTTTGTGATGCTGTCCACAACAACCGCCGGAATCAGCCCTTTTTCATCGAATTTGAGTTCGTCTATGTTAATCATGATTTTTCATCCTTTCATCTGACATTGATTGCATTTTCTTTCAGTGTCTTTTTCAGGTCACGGATTTCGACCTCACCGAAATGGAAGATCGAAGCCGCAAGCCCTGCGTCCACTTTCGGGAGTGTTTTGAACAGCGTCACAAAGTCTTCAATACAGCCGGCGCCGCCCGAAGCGATAACGGGTACGTTGACCGCATCGCAGACCCTTTCGAGCATTTCAAGGTCAAAGCCGTTTTTTACGCCGTCGGTGTCGATGGAGTTTAAAACGACCTCGCCGGCGCCGTTATTGACACAGCGGCGGATCCACTCGACAGCTTCCATTTTCGTGTCCTCCCGTCCGCCCTTTGCGAAAACGTGAAAAACACCGTCAACACGCTTGACATCGGCGGAAATGACGACGCACTGGTCACCGTATTTCATGGCGGCCTGTTTAATCAGGTCGGGATTCCGGATTGCGCCCGAATTGACGCTGACCTTGTCCGCACCGCATTTTAAAACACGGTCGAAGTCCTCAACGGTGTTGATCCCGCCGCCGACCGTCAGCGGAATGAAGATTGTTGACGCAACCTCCACTAAAATGTCCGTAAACAGCTTTCTGCCCTCAGCGGAAGCGGTGATGTCGTAAAAAACAAGCTCGTCTGCGCCGTTGTCGCTGTAATATTTCGCAAGCTTTACGGGTGATGAGACATCGGCAAGTGAGAGAAAGTTGACTCCTTTGACGACTCGTCCGTCCTTGACGTCGAGGCAGGGGATAATTCTTTTCGTAATCATGCTTTTTCACTTCCTATCTTTATCGCTTCGGCAAGGTCAACCGCACCCGTGTAATACGCCTTACCGATAATTGCGCCGTAAAGCTTCATTCCGGCAAGTGCTCTGACGTCATCAAGACTCGAAACACCGCCGGAGGCGATAAAATTCATCGTATATTTTTCCGAAAGGTCTTTATATAAAGGAAGATTGGCGCCTTTCATCGCACCGTCCTTGGAAATGTCGGTGCAGATAACGGTATTAATTCCGAGCTTTTCAAGCTTTTCACAAAAGGCAACAAGTGTGTAGCCGCTTTGCTCAGTCCAGCCCTTGATGGAAACAAAGCCGTCTTTTACGTCAACACCGACCGCAATTTTTTCTTTGTAGGTGTTCGCCGCCTTGGTCAGAAATTCTTCGTCTGTTACGGCCGCCGTTCCGAGAATCACACGGTCAACACCGATCGAAAGGTACTTCTCCGCTGTTTCCATAGTGCGGATTCCGCCGCCGAGCTCAAGGAAAAGGTTCGTACTTTCACGGATTTTTTTGATTACGTCAAGGTTCGGTGTTGTGCCGTCTCTTGCACCCTCGAGGTCAACAAGATGAATATGCGTGGCGCCTTGTTTTTCAAATTCCTTTGCCTGAGCAGTCGGATCGTCGTTATAGACCGTCATTTGATTATAATCGCCCTTGAAAAGCCGTACCGCTTTTTTTTCGTATAAATCTATCGCAGGAAAAATGATCATCTCTTTGCTCCTTTCGTCAGACCTCACAGAACGCTTTCAGTATTTTCAGTCCGACTTCACCGCTCTTTTCGGGGTGGAACTGACAGCCGAAAACGTTTTCGTTCTGTACGGCGGCGGTGAGTTCTTTTCCGTATTCGGCAGTCGCAATTACCGAGTCGTCACATTCATCGGCAAAATAGGAATGAACGAAGTATACGCAATCGTTTTCGCTTATGTACTTGAATATTTCACTTTTTTTGCTTGTAAAATGAAGCGCATTCCAGCCGATATGCGGCACCTTCAGCTCGCTCGGGATAACGCCCTGCATCGGGACAACCTTGCCTTTGATAAGACCGAGACCGTTGTGCTCGCCGTATTCGTAGCTTTTGTCAAACAGCATCTGCATACCGAGGCAAATGCCCATCAGCGGTGTTCCGGCTTTCGCTCTGTCGGTTATCACCTCGTCGAGTCCGATTTCACGAAGCTTGTTTGCCGCATCTTCAAATGCGCCGACACCCGGCAGAATGATCCGGTCTGCTTTTTCGATTTCGGTTTTGTCGCCGGTCACAACGGCATCAACGCCTAAAGACACAAGCGAGGAACGAAGGGAAAACAGGTTTCCGACTCCGTAATCAACAACTGTGAGCATTTATATCACTCCTTTGGTAGAGGGAATTTCATCTTTGAATTTTTCGTCAATTGACACCGCCTGACGAAGGCTTCTTGCGAAGGATTTGAACGTGCCCTCGATGATGTGATGGCTGTTTTCGCCGTCAAGCTGACGGATGTGGACAGTGATGCCCGATTCTCTTACGAAAGCGAGGAAAAATTCTTTGACAAGCTCGGTGTCGAAGTCGCCGACTTTTTCGGTCGGAATGTCGAGACTGAAGCGAAGTGTGCCTCTGCCCGAAATATCGACCGCTGTCAGAATCAGTGCCTCATCCATCGGCAAAAGCATACTGCCGTAGCGGACGATGCCTCTTTTGTCGCCGAGTGCCTCTTTGACAGCCTGTCCGAGACAGATACCGATATCCTCGGCGGTGTGGTGATAATCGACGAAGGTGTCACCTTTGCCGTTAAGCTCAAGGTCAAAGCCCGCATGACGTGCGAAAAGAACCAGCATATGGTCAAGAAAGCCGCAGCCGCTTGCCACGAGACTTTTTCCTTTTCCGTCGAGGTTCAGCTTCAGCAAAATATCGGTTTCCGCCGTTTTTCGGTTGATTTGTGAAGTTCTCATGATTTTTCCTCCAGAATATTTTCAGTCGCCGCCAAGAGAGCGTCCATCTGTTCTTTGGTTCCTATTGTAATGCGGACATAGTCGCTGATTTTTTCTTTTGAGAAATGACGGACAAGAATTCCTTTCTTTTTGAGCATTTCATAGTATTCTGCGCCGCCGATCCGGTCACTTCTTGCAAAAAGGAAGTTCGCCTTCGAATCGAGAACCGAAAAGCCCATGCTTTCCAGTGATTTTTTGGTATACGCGCGGTTTTCGATGATCGTTTTACAGTTATCCATATAATAGTCGTTATTTTCAAGAGCCGCAACGCCTGCGGAAATCGTCATGGAGTTGATGTTATAGGGATTCGTCGAAAAGCGGATTGTATTCAGGTCGTTGATCAGACTTTCGCACGCAACACCGAATCCGAGTCTTGCCCCGGCAAGCGAACGTGACTTCGAAAACGTTCCGACAACAAGCAGATTGTCGTATTTTTCGGTAAGCTTCATTGCACTTTTGCCGCCGAAGTCGATATACGCTTCGTCAATCACGACAACATTATCGGGATTTGACTTGACAATTTCCTCGACTTCATTAAGACTTAAGCAAAGTCCCGTCGGAGCATTCGGATTTGCGATAATGACGGTTTTATGGATATCACAGTAGTCATGATAGTCAATGGAAAAGTCGTCCTTAAGCGGTATTTGCGTATACGGAATCCGGTTCAGTTCGGCAAACACCGGGTAAAAGCCGTAGCTGATTTCGGGAAAAGCCGCCGGGTGCATTTCATCGCAAAACGCCATGAAAGCAAAGTTCAGGATCTCATCAGAGCCGTTCGAGAAAATGACCTCGGTGGGCTTCACGCTGAAAAGAGTGCTGAAAGCCTTCACAAGCGGCGTACAGTCGGGGTCGGAATAAAGCTGAAGATTTCTTGCTGCTTTTTCCGCCGCTTTAACAACGGCATCGCACGGCGGAAACGGCGATTCGTTGGTGTTGAGCTTGATATATTTCATGTCCTTGGGCTGTTCGCCGGGAACGTAGGCCTCAAGCGAAGCGTATTTTTTTGAAAAGTATTTTGACATAAGGTTTTCACTCCTTGTCCGATTCCGGAATACAAAGGTAAAGGCACGACCTTTATGTGCCTGCGGCACATATCATACGCCGTAAGGCATATATCCTTTATTCGTCGATTTGCGGCGAATCCTCTCGTACTGTTGCGCTTTTGGCGTGCGCCGTCAATCCCTCTTTGGTTGCAAATAATGCCACGCTGTCGGCAACGGCGGAAAGAGCCTCTTTTGTAAAGTAGGTGTACTGTGTTTTTTTGACGAAATCGTCAACGGAAAGCGGACTTGAAAATCTCGCCGTACCGCTTGTCGGTAAGGTGTGGTTCGGCCCGGCAAAGTAATCGCCCAAAGCTTCCGGACAGTTTTTTCCAAGGAAGATCGAGCCTGCGTGCTTGATCGAATCGAGATAGTCAAACGGATTATCTACGCAAAGCTCAAGATGCTCGGGAGCGAGCTCGTTGGCAATCTCAATGACGACCTCGAGCGTGTCGGCAACAATGATTTTGCCGTTGTTGTCGATGGATGCTCTTGCGATTTCGGCTCTTTCAAGAAGCGGAATCTGTTTTTCAAGCTCTTCGGCTACGTCTTTTGCAAGCTGTGCGCTGTCGGTGACTAAAACGGCAGTCGCCATTTTGTCGTGCTCCGCCTGAGAGAGAAGATCCGCCGCTACATATTCGGGATTGCACGTTCCGTCCGCTACAACAAGAATTTCACTCGGTCCGGCAATCATGTCGATGGATACCTTGCCGAAAACCTGCTTTTTTGCTTCGGCAACATAAGCGTTTCCGGGTCCGACGATTTTGTCAACCTTCGGGATGCTTTCGGTGCCGTAGGCAAGGGCGGAAACAGCCTGTGCGCCGCCGACTTTGAAGATGCGGTCAACACCTGCAATTTTCGCCGCCGCAAGGATCGCAGGGTTGACTTTTCCGTCCGCTTTCGGCGGAGTGACCATGATGATCTGTTCACAGCCGGCAATCTTCGCCGGTATGCTGTCCATTAAGACGGTGGACGGGTAGGCGGCGGTACCGCCCGGAACATATAATCCGACTTTTTCAATCGGAATGATTTTCTGCCCCATCACAACGCCTTTTTTGTCGTTGATGATGAAGCTGTTTCGCTTTTGCTTTTCGTGGAAGTGACTGATGTTTTCTTTGGCTGCCTTTAAAACCTCGATGAATTCCGGCTCGACTGACGAGAAAGCCTCGTCGATTTCCTGCGCTGTGACTTCGAGACTTGAAAGCGAGCATCTGTCGAACTTTTCGCCGTATTCGAAAAGTGCTTTGTCACCGTTCTGAATGACGTTTGCGATAATTTCGCTGACAATGCCTTCGACGTTTTGCGGAATGCTGTTTCGGATGAACAGCTCACTTTTGTCTACGTCCTCATATTTGTAAATCTTAATCATCTGTTTTCACCTGCTCTCCGAGACTTTCGGCGATTCTTTCAATTTCATCGGTTTTAAATT
>JALEYA010000221.1 GCA_022779945.1 Oscillospiraceae bacterium
AAAGCGCATTATACGCTCCCTGACCGGTTGCGTCTTCGTATGCTTTGATAATAACCATTTTTATGCAATAATCCCTGTATTCCTCTTTCGCGCTATCGCTCTTTTTGATATCATTGTAAATGGATTCCGGCACGATACCGAAATAGCTGTAAATCAAAAAGTCCCATGCACAATCCTTCTTCATTTTTTATTCATTCATTATTCTGTTCTCCTTTTACTGATATTTTTCCGCCGCTTTCAGCAGACAGTTTTTCACCTTGTTTGCCAAGACTTTCGGTTCAAGCACCACAACGTCCGGCGCAAAGCTCAGCGCAAAACGCTCAATTGACATTTCATTCGCATACACGGTCACGGTTACATCGGTTTCATTCTCATCCGAAAAATTCACCTCTTTTCCGAACAAATCAATGACATCGCTTATCATCGGACGGTTGATGCGAATCCGGGCACGGCAGTCGCCGCCGGAATACATATATACGTGCTTTTTCATATAATCGGAAAGGTCAAGCGGTCTCCCGTCCGCCCCTTGAAGCGTATCAAACGGTTTTGCTTTTTCTTCAAGAATTTCAATATCCCTGATCCGGTCAATCCGATAATTGGAAATATCGTTGTATTTGTCAAAATTACAGATCAAATAATACTTCCCCTCTTTTGCCGCCATTTGATAGGGACTGACAATATATTTTTCACTGCCGTCCGAACGCTTTTTCGGGTGCTGTTTCTTGTCCATGCCATATTCAAGGTATCGGAAGGCTACCTTTCGGTGTCGGGAAATCGCCTCGTCCAGAATTTCCACATTGAGAAAGACCTGCTGATTGTCTGCCTGATTGTCCGGAACGGTTGCAATATACTTGATCCGGGAACGGAAATAAGAACTTGACAGTCCTTCGAGCTTGCCGATAAGTTCTTTACATTGACCGGACGGAACATGATTGGAAAACAGCAAGCTGTCGATCAGAAGCCGCAGCTCTCCGTCGGTAAACTCCCGGACAAGATAAAAATCCGACAAAACACAGCTTTCCTCACGCTCACCGGTTTTCGCATTCGGAACCATTCGTACATACTCGCTGTACTCAATCTCGTACCCGAAATCAATCAGATTCATCAAATTACGCTTGATGGCTTTGCGATCAGTAACCATATTGTATTCCGTCTTTAAAATATCTTCAATTTCTTTTTGGCTGAGCCGATGGTCGGCATCGGAATATTTTTTTAGAATATCAAGTATATTGAAAATCAACAGTTTCTTTGGCTGCTTTGTATACATATCTGTTTCCTCGCTGCTGCAATACTTTCGCATACTATTATATCATCTTTATTCTTAAAATACAACATCAGATGCGACAAAAACAGTACATTACGCTTAATAAAAATTCTATAGCAAGCTCCCGTTTTCAGCAAAAAAAAATGAGTATTCACAAGTCAGATTCCTTATGAATACTCAATACGGTACGGATGTTCATAACACAAGTTCTTATCCGGCAGTTACCTATTCCGCTTCGTACGAACGCAAGACATTTCCGAGAAAATGAATTGCATTCTTATCCGGCTCTTTTCATTCCACTTTCAGCATCCGGTATCCGACGCCGATATGCGTCTGGATATATTGCGGCGAATCCGTATCCGTTTCAATCTTCTTGCGAAGCGTCGCCATAAAGACGCGCAGAGAAGCGATGTCGTTTTCCCAACTGCTGCCCCAGATGCTCTGCGTGATAAAGGTGTGTGTCAACACCTTGCCGACGTTTCTTGAAAGCAGACATAACAGCTTGTACTCAATAGGCGTCAGGTGTAGTTCTTTGTCTGCAAGATATGCACAGCCGGCGGCATAATCAATTCGAAGCTTGCCGTTTGTGAAAACGGACGATTCGGCGGTGGTTTCGTCCCGGAGCATATTCAGCCGCCTTTGCGTCACCCGGAGCCTTGCCAGAAGCTCTTCAACGGAAAACGGTTTGGTCAGATAATCGTCTGCGCCTGCGTCAAGTGCCTCGATTTTGTCGGTGTCTTCACTTCTTGCGCTGATTACAATAATCGGCATATTTGACCAGGTACGGATTTTTCGGATAACCTCGACGCCGTCCATATCCGGCAAGCCCAGGTCAAGCAAAACAATATCGGGATTATGGGACGAGGCTTCCAAAATCGCAGAAGCGCCGTTCTGCGACGACAGATAGCGGTAATTGTGCGCTTTGAGCGTTGTGGTAATCAGGTTCTTGACGGAGTTGTCGTCCTCAACAACCAATATCAAAGCTTTATTCATGAATTTGTACCTCCCCTGCGGGTAATGTAATCGTAAATACCGTTCCGTGCGGTATATTGTCCGAAACGGCGATCGTTCCTGCGTGCGCATTGACGATGGACCGGCACAGCGAAAGACCCAGTCCCAGACTTCTGCGGCTGTCGGCAATCTTGTTGGCGCCGCTGTAAAACATATCGAATATGCGCTCTTTTTTGTCGTCCGGTATGCCGTCTCCGTCGTCAGCGATAGTAATAATCGCCTTGTCTCCCTGTTTATAGGTCTGAATGGTGATATCCGAGCCTTTCGGCGTGTATTTGATGGCATTATCAACGATGTTGATAATAACTTGAACCATAAGCTTTGCGTCCATTCGGGCGAGCAGATAATCTTCTTTGTTTTGAACATGAATATGATGTTCTGCACTTTTCCGGTCAACATGATGAAGCGCTTCGGATATTACATCATCAATCAGGTCTTCTGAAATATGAAGATTCAGACGGCCTTCCTCAATCCGGGTGACCGACAGCAGGTTTTCGACCAGATTGATCAGCCACATGGAGTCATCGTAAATATCTGCATAAAGCTGTTTTTTTGTTTCTTCATCAAAGGAACTGCCATTGGACAAAAGATTGCTGGCGTTGCCGGAAATGGAGGTCAGCGGCGTGCGCAGATCGTGGGAAATCGCACGCAGGAGATTAGCGCGAAGCTGTTCGTTCCGGGCAAGAACGGCGGCCTCCTCTTTTTCTCTCGCATTTTTTTCATTTTCGAGAGATAAGGCGCATTCGCCGAGTATGGACAGCAAGATGCTTTTTTCAAAGGAATCAAGCGGCGTCATATTGACATGAATTCCGACAACGCCGTAAACATTACTGTTGACCCGGATTGCCAGATAAAGGCATTTTGCGTTGGAAAGCGTTTCGGTGGTTGCCCCTGCATGCTTATTGTTTTTCAGTACCCATTCGGCCACGGCTTTTTCGTTTGTCCCGGCGATGTTCTCGTCTGTTTCGTTGCCGGAAACTGTAAAAATATGCGGCTCGCTTAAGGTTTCGTTTTCTGATAAATAGAACACAATATCCTTTCCCAGTAATTTTATCAGCTGATTCGCCGTAGCGGAAACGATTTCGTTTTTGCCCTTTGCCTGCTGTAAAAGCTGATTGGTGTCAAACAGAACCTTTGTCCGGTAAGCGGCCTGCGCCGCCTGCTTTGCATGATTTTTGAGTTTGACGGCAAGATGGCTTGTCAGAAACGCCGCAAGAAACATAATCAGAAATGTGATCGGATAACCCTGTCCGTATGCCCGGAAAGTAAACCGCGGCTCCGTGAAAAGATAATTGAAGACCAGCACGCTGACAACAGAGGAAATCAGACAGTAAATCTGATGTCTTGTAACGACCGAGGTAATCAGAACCCCGAGAACATATACCGTAATAATATTCGCTTCGGCAAAGCCGAGATGGCGGAACAGAAGCCCGATACAGCTTGCTGCAATCAGAATCGCCGAGCTTTTCAAAATGTCGGAAACAGAAAAGACAATCTTGCTTTTCTTCTTTATCTTTTCCGCCCGGTATACGACGTTTTTTCTTTCTGCATCCGGGATTACATGTACCTCGAGATTCGGCGCAGTTGCAATCAGTTTTTCCGTCAGCGTCGGTTTGCCGAAAATGCTTTTGCGTGTGGCTGCGCTTCTTCCGATCACAATTTTCGATACACCGGAAAGTCTTGCAAATTCGGCGATCTGATACGAGACATCTTCCCCGTATACCGTCTCGATTTTTGCGCCAAGCTGTTCGGCAAGACGCATATTGCTTCTCACCCGCTTCAGATTTTCTTCGTTCATCATCTGAAAATCGGGTGTCTCGACAAACAGAGCCGTAAAAGCACCGCGGAAAGCGTTGGCCATGCGTGCGGCGGTACGGATAATTTTCGGATTGGACGGAGAGGAGGAAAGACAGACAAGAATATGCTCGTCCGTATGATAATCGCTGTGATTTCTGAGCCGTGCTGTTTCCGTCAGCATATTCACGCGGTCGGCGCAACGGCGAAGCGCAATTTCACGAAGCGCCGTCAGATTCTCTTCCGTAAAGAAATGATCGACCGCCTGCTGTGCCTGAACAGGCCGGTAAACATCACCCGATTTCATTCGCTCAATCAGCTCCTGCGGCTCAATGTCCACCAGTTCGACCTGACTTGCGTTATCAAATACGGAATCCGGGATCCGTTCATTGACCATGATGCCGGTTATGGAAGCCACCGTATCGTTCAGGCTTTCAATATGCTGAACATTGACCGTTGTGTACACATCGATTCCGGCGTTCAGTAATTCCTCAATATCCTGAAACCGCTTAGCGTGGCGGCAACACGGCGCATTGGTGTGCGCAAGTTCATCAACAAGAATTAAGGATGGTTTTCTTCTGAGTGCAGCGTCAAGATTGAATTCCGCAAGCGTTATGCCGTTATGTTCCGTCGTCAGGGTCGGGAGACATTCCAATCCGTTCAGAAGAGCGGCAGTCTTCGGTCTGGCGTGCGGTTCAATATAACCGGCCACGATATCAACACCACGCCGTCCGGCCGCATGGGCGGCTTTCAGCATGGCATAGGTCTTTCCGACGCCGGCGGCATATCCGAAGAATATTTTCAGATGTCCTCTTTTTTTATTTTGTTCTTCCTTTTCGATTTCTTTCAGAAACTGCTCCGGACTTTGCCTTGCGCCGTCCATACAAACACCTCCGTGTTCTATCCTATAATAAAAGCAGGAAAATATAAAGAAAGCTTAAAAAAATTCTTTCTTTTTAAAGTATATAATTTCACCTATGACAATGATAAGAGCGATCAGAATGACCGCCGGATACCCGAACCTCCACCTAAGTTCCGGCATATAGGCAAAGTTCATTCCGTACCAACCCGTAATCAGGGTCAAGGGGAGGAAAATTGTGGTAACGATTGTGAGAATCCCGATTATCTTGTTTTGCTGAGCCTCCTGCTTAGACTGATACAGTTCACGAAGCTGCAGCATATTTTCACGAAGTAACTGCACATGATTCTGAAGCCGTTCGGCACGATGGGTATATTGCTCCCACCCTTGAGCGTCCTGTATAAAGGAAGAGCAGATAGGAGACTGAAACAGCTCGCCGATATCCGTCAGCTGTTCGTAATAGGCGTTAAGTTCGGAAAGCTTTTGCCGGTACCCGGTGAGCAAAGGGAAGAAATCCTTGGTATCACCGTTCAGGATGCTTTCCTCCATTTTCTCCGTCGCCGTCTCGATGTGCGTCAGATACAGAGCGTCGTCCTCAATCATCTGTTCCATGAATTGCAAAAGAAGCTGCGCCGGACTGCTTACCTCCGGGAGCAGCCCGATCTGCTTTTCTACCCATTTTTTTACATCTCCTGTATCTTCAATAAAGACAAGAGACTGCCGCGTCAGGCAGAAAGCAAAGGAAAGCTGCGGCAAACGCTGTTCGCTTTTTCGCGGCAGACGCAAAGTACCGATGATATCACCCTTGAACACTTCGGCCTTGCAGTAACGAATCGAGCCGAGACTATGCAGCAGCACTTTATAATACGGATACTGTTCTTTTTCCTCCCGAAACTGCCCGGCACTGATTACGGTAAAAAACGGCTCCTGAGAATTATCATTTTCAATAGAGCGCAGACTTCTGTTCTGTGAATCGAACTGATATCGCATACGAACACCTCCTTAATACAATATATAACAGAACTATCTTAATTTTATCTTAATATATGTTAATTTGACGTTAGCAAGACCGATATCGTATAAAGATTTTATAATGAAAAGGTGGGAAAGCTGATTGTTCCGGAGCTTTCCCATCTTCATGCTATTTCAAAATACCGTCCAGCATCAGATTGACCTTCAGCACATTGACGGTTTTCTCTCCGAAAACGCCTAAGAATCTGCCGCCGGTGCATTTGTCAATAATAGTTCTGACCTCGTCCTGCGTCATGTCATTTGCTTTTGCGATTCTTGCCACCTGATATTCGGCGGCCGCCGGAGAAATATGCGGATCCAGTCCGCTGCCCGAGTAGGTGACAAGGTCAACGGGAATCGCCGTCTCGTCCATGTCGGGATCGGCCGCCCGGAGCTTTTCCACACGCTCTTTGACCAGAGCTTTGTATTCTTCGCTTGCCGGAGAAAGGTTTGAGGGAGAAGCGTACATCAGCGTTTTTCCGTTTTTATCCTTGAAGGTGGAAACATCAATATTCATAATGCGTCCCCACATATGACCGTCGTCCGTGTATTGCTGGCCGAGAAGTTCACAGCCGTATTTCTTTCCGTCAACCTCAATAATGCTTCCGTTTACTTTGTCAGGGAAGATAAGTTGTGCAAAGCCGGTGACAACGCCGGTATAAAGAACACCGCAAAGTAAGGTAAAAATCAGAAAGATGATTGCCGCTTTCGGTAAAATAGATTTGATTGTTTTCATGATGAAGCCTCCTTATGCCAATCCGAACAGGACAAGCAGTAAATCAATCAGCTTGATGAAGATAAACGGTGCAGCAAGTCCGCCGAGCCCGTAAATCAACAGGTTACGGGACAAAAGCTTTCCTGCCGGAACCTCACGGTACTTGACGCCTTTGAGTGCCAGCGGAATCAGCGCAATAATAATCAGTGCATTGTAAATTATTGCTGATAAAACAGCGCTTTGCGGGGAATGAAGTCCCATAATGTTCAAAGCGGACAGTCCCGGATAAAGCCCCATAAACAAGGCAGGAATAATGGCGAAGTACTTGGCGACATCGTTCGCAATTGAGAAAGTAGTCAGGCTTCCTCTTGTCATCAGAAGCTGTTTGCCGATGTGGACAATATCGATCAGCTTTGTCGGCGAGGAATCGAGGTCAACCATGTTGCCCGCTTCCTTTGCTGCCTGCGTGCCGGTGTTCATCGCAACCGCCACATCAGCCTGTGCAAGCGCAGGAGCATCGTTCGTGCCGTCGCCCGTCATGGCCACAAGGTGTCCCTTGCTCTGGAAATCACGGATCATCGTAAGCTTGCCTTCGGGCGTTGCTTCGGCAAGAAAATCGTCCACACCCGCTTCGGCCGCAATAGCGGCGGCGGTCATCGGATTATCACCTGTAATCATAATGGTTTTGATGCCCATTTTACGAAGATCCGCAAATTTTTCCTTTACACCCTGCTTGATAATGTCTTTCAGATAAATAACGCCTAAAATCTTATGATTTTTCGTAACAACAAGCGGAGTTAACGCCCATATAACCGCCGCCGTTTGTACCGGTCTGTTTGATGGCGACCTGACTTGCCGCAGGATCCATCGGTACAAACTGTTCGGTAACAATTTCGGCATCTTCAACAACTTTACCGTCTACCGTTACGGTGCCCGCTTCGAGGTCGATCTCTGCATTTTCAAGAAATTCACCGTCTGCACTGACGGCAATCGGTTCAACAAGCGATACCGTCTTGGCGCCTTTCAGGTTCTGAATCACACCGCCGCCGACAAGGCAAAGCGCAATGACAAGGTTAAGCGGTATTAAAATGTGAATGACGATTCGCGTCATATCCACCCAGAAGCTGCCCAAGCCGTTTGTTTTCACTTTGATAAAGCCTCGTATCAGCGCGAACAGCACGGCGATGCCGGTAGCGGCGGAAACAAAGTTCTGCACGGTCAGACCAAGCGCCTGCGTGAGATAGCTGAGCGTCGATTCACCGCTGTACGCCTGCCAGTTTGTGTTGGTCACAAAGCTTGAGGCAGTGTTAAAGGACAAATCCCATTTCACACCCGAAAGTCCCTGCGGATTACCGGGAAGAAAGCCCTGCAAAAGCTGAAGCAAAAACAGAAAAACCAAACCGATGCCCGAAAAAATCAGAACGGAAACCGCATACTTCTTCCAGGTCATCTGCTCGTCCTTGTCAACACGCATCACTTTGTATACTGCGTTTTCACAAGGTGTCAGAATTCTGGAAAGAAGGTTTTTTCACCGTCCATAACTTTTTTGATGTACGCTCCGAGCGGAATTGCCAGAACGATCAGAACGGCAAGATACAATATGCACTGAATCACCGCACTCATTTTTGTTTATCCCCTTTCATCAGGATATACACATAGTAGCCAAGCAGTGCCGCAGCACAAAGACCAATAATTCCGATTATGATATTCATAGTCATACCTCCTTGTGAAATATTGTAACGGAATTTGAATTAAATCGGGATTAGCAGAAATTACATCGTATTAAAACCACATTAAAGATTTACAACCACCCGAAAATCAAAGCAATCGGAACGGCTATGATCACCGTAAAGAAAAACACAGTGGCCAGAATAAGAATCGGCATTCCGATAAAAACCGCGAAGAATGACAGAACCGGATGCTTGAATGAAAAATGATCCACATGTGCTTCTATACGCTTGTCAAGTATATGTATTCTTTTCAATAAAACTGATATAAAGAATCCCTCCTTGTGCCAATAGAGTAGCACAGGAGGGATAAAAAAGGGGGAAAAGACTGTATCGATTATTGTTAAGAAAAGATAAAATCAGGAGTCCATACCAGATCTGCTCCCGGCTGCTTAATCCTTACGCCTCAAATTCTTTTACTGCTTTTTTGATTTCCTCAAGTCTGTCACCCTCGGCGTTGATCCGCAGCAACACCGGCTTTGACAAATCAATGCTGAATATACCGAGAACCGATTTGGCATCGACGATATATTTTCCGCATATCAGCTCAAAGTCCTCGTCAAATTCAGTGATTTTTGTAACGAATTTTTTTACGCTTTCGATTGTTCCTAAAGAAACATACATATCAAGCATGGTTATTCTTCCTTTCTTCTGTCAGTTTTAAAATCTCGCTTTTTTCGGGCATCACTTTCAGTGCGCCCTTTCGGGTCGTGATGATGGACGAGGCCGCATTCGCAAACTCAAGCATTTCGTACAAGCTCTGTTCGTCAAAACGGTCAAGACCGATTCTGAGAACGGCGTCAAGCACGCAGGCCATAAAGGTGTCGCCGGCTCCCGTGGTCTCGATGGTCTTCACCTCCAGAAATGTGGGACAAAGTGTGCTGATGTTCTGATAATACGCCTTGCTTCCTCTTTTGCCCATCGTTGCACACACAAGACGGATATCATACTTCT
>JALEYA010000232.1 GCA_022779945.1 Oscillospiraceae bacterium
AACGATCGTCGGCTTTTTGCCCTTGTGATAAAGATCGTAGGCAATTTCACAGCCCGTCAGGCCGCCGCCGACAATAACCACGTTTTCGCCGACTTCTTTACCTAAAAGGTAATCAACAGCATCAATCGCCTTATCGGCACCCTTAACGGGAATCTTGCGGGCTTTCGAACCGGTCGCAACGATCACTTCGTCCGCATTGAGACTTGCAACATCTTTTATTTCGGTGTTCAGCCTGATTTCGACGGGAAGCTTTTCCAGCTCACGCTTATACCATTCAATCAGATCACGGTCTTTTTCTTTAAAATACGGAGCAGCGGCGGCAATAAAGATACCGCCGAGACGGTCACTCTTTTCATAAAGGGTAACCACATGTCCTCTTAAAGCAAGCACCCTTGCACATTCCATTCCGCCGACACCGCCGCCAATGACGGCAACGTTTTTTTGCTTTTTAGCCGGAACGATTTTATATTTCTTGCTCTGCATGGTCTGCGGATTGAGCGCACATCTTGCCATGTGGGAAGAATCAGACATCGGCTGATCGTTGGCAACGCCGTTATAGTGTGCCATGGTAAAGCAGGCATTATGACAGCAGATGCACGGCTGAATGTCTTCTTCTTTGCCGTTCATCAGCTTTGTGATCCACTCGGGATCGGTCAGGAACTGACGGGCGACACCCATAGCGTCAATTCTGCCCTCGGCAACCGCCTTGGCACCGACTTCGGGTTCCATTCTTCCTGCGCAGACAACAGGAATATCCACAAACTTTTTGATATGCGATACGTCTTCAAGATTGCAGTTTTGCGGCATATAGGCCGGCGGATGTGCCCAGTACCAGGCGTCATAGGTGCCGTTGTCGGCGTTGAGCATATCATAACCCGCATCCTGAAGCATTTGGGCCGCCTTTTCACTTTCTTCCATATCACGGCCGACTTCAACATAGTCCTCTCCGGGAATTGCGCCTTTACAGAAGTCCTTTGTCTTGGAAACAACCGAATAACGAAGCGAAACCGGATAATCGTCGCCGCAAAGCTTTTTAACACGTTTGACAACCTCACACGCAAAACGCAGACGGTTTTCAAGCGAACCGCCATATTCATCGGTACGCTTGTTCGTGTATTTCATTGCGAACTGATCGAGCAGATAGCCCTCATGAACGGCGTGAATTTCAACACCGTCAACGCCCGCCTCCTTACAAAGATAAGCGGTCTTGGCAAAGCCGTCAATCATCTGCTCGATTTCATCAACCGTCACCTCACGGCACATGATGTCCTCTTTCCAACGGGACGGAAGTGCGCTCGGGCTTGCCGAAAGGTAATCGAGATCAATGATCGGCTTAATAAGTGTTTTGAGCGCCTTGTTCTTCTGAACAGCAACAAGCGAATCCGGAAGCGCAAACGAGCGTCCGAACCCGGCGGTAAGCTGTACAAAGAGCTTTGCCCCCGTAGCGTGAATTTCACGCATGAACGGTTTGAGCTGCTGAAACATCTTTTTATTTTGCCACAACCAGCGTCCGCAGATCGTATCTCTCAACGGTGCAATACCGGGGATAATCAAGCCGACATTGTTTTTCGCTCTCTTGAGGAAAAAGTTTGCCGCTTCTTTGTCAAAATGATTCGGTTCCATCCATCCGAAAAGCGAAGTTCCGCCCATCGGACACAGAACGATCCGGTTCTTGATTTCGACATTACCGATTTTCCACGGCGTAAACAGAGCGGAGTATTTTTCGTCCATAATAATCCTTCTTTCTTCTATAAATTCTCCCAAAATTAAGCAATACCATTGTATTCGCCTGATTCAATTATATTCTACCAACCTTCCAAAGTCAAGCCAATCCGCAACACCTGTAAACTTTTACGATTCTCTTGCATTGACTTTTCGATGCAACTTCCGTATAATTGTTTCAGTTTGTTTTTCGGAGGACATTTTGATGCTTTCTAAGTACCTGGGCGACAAGCCGTTTTGGAAAATAACCGCAAGGCTTGCATTACCGATTGCCATACAGAATATGCTCACCGGCTCTTTTCAGCTGATTGATACACTGATGGTCAGCAAGCTTGGCGACGTTGCCTTATCCTCGGTCGGAATGGCAGGTCAATGGAGCTGGCTTTTGAACCTCGTTTCGTTCGGTCTTTGTTCGGGTATGTCGGTTTTCGCCGCACAGTATTGGGGAATCAAGGACTACAAGTCCATGCGGCGTGTTCTCGGTATCGCACTTTCCACCGCTTCGGTAATAGCCGTTTTGTTCTTTGTTCCGGCATGTTTCTTTCCGACCTCGGTTATCTCGTTTTTCAATAAGGAAGCCGCCGTTATCGAAAGCGGAAGCGCCTACATCAGAATTGCCTGCTTCTCCTACCCTGCTGTTATGCTGACGGTAATTCTTTCGGGGTTTTTGAGAAACATCGAAAAGGTCAGAGTTCCGATGTACGTTTCGGCGGTTACAACGGTTCTCAACGCCGTTTTGAATTACGGTTTCATCTTCGGAAAATTCGGTCTTCCCGAGCTGGGTGTCCGCGGTGCAGCAACGGCAACCTGCATTTCCTCCTGGACCGGACCCGTTCTTCTCCTTCTTATTTCCGCCTTTCAGAAGAATCATCTTGTACAAAGCCCGAAAGACCTGTTCTCTTTTAAACTGCACCACATCAAAGCCTTTTTCCAACGTGCAATCCCCGTTGTATGTAATGAAGCGCTTTGGGCAACGGGAATCGTCGTGTTAAACGCAGTTTATTCCAATATGGGATACGAATACTATGCGGCGGTAACGATTCTTAAAACCGTTGTGGATCTTGCTTTTGCGTTTTTTGTCGGCTTGGGCAACGCCTGCGTCATTATGGTCGGAAAATCTGTCGGCAAGGGCAGCATCGAGCGTGCCGTCAACGATTCAAAACGGTTTGCCCTTCTTATTCCACTGACAGCACTGGTAATCGGTTTACTAATGGTTTGTTTCAGAGTTCAACTGATCGGCATTTTCAATATGGGCAACAACATTTCGGAGCTGACCGTAAACACGGCGAGGTCAATTATTCTTTTTGTCGGGCTCGAAATGCCGCTTCGCATGATTGCCTATGTTCAGGTTGTCGGAATCTTCCGATCCGGCGGCGACACCTTCATGGGAATGGTCTGTGACGTTGGGAGCCTTTGGGTCTTTGCCGTTCCGGCGGCAATTCTATGCTCAAAAGTGTTTTGTCTTCCGTTTGTCGCGGTTCTGATAATCGCCTATTTAGCCGAAGATATTCCGAAAAGCATCTTTTGTCTTATCCATTTCCGGTCGCTTAAATGGCTCAAGCCCGTCACAAGCGAAGGAATCAAGGGAAAAGAGGAGTATTTCAGGTCGAAGAAACAGATTTAATTATTGAAAATTACAGTATTATACTGTATAATGATAAAAACAACCGAATGAAACAAGGAGAACATTATGAGTAAGCTTAAAAAGAAAATTCAGCGTACTATCAGTGATATCGGTGCACTCGTGACCAATGCAGTTTCTCAGACTTCCGTTAAAGGCGACGGCGAGCCGGAAAAATCAACCCCCGAAATCATGCGTCTTTGCCGTGAGGTCGCCGCGGAAGGCACCGTTATGCTCAAAAACGATAATAACGTTTTGCCGCTGACAAAGGACAGAGTTGTTTCCGTCTTCGGAAGAGTTCAGAAAGACTATTTTTATGTCGGTTACGGTTCCGGCGGCGATGTAAACGCTCCGTACAAGGTCAGCCTGATTGACGGCATGAGAAACAACGAAAATATCACCGTCAACGAGGAGCTTGCCGCCGTTTATGAAAAGTGGATTGAAGAAAATCCCGTCAACGACGGAATATGGGGCAACTGGCCGATGTGCTACGAAGAAATGCCCGTTACAAGCGAATTGGTTGAATCCGCCTCAAAAGTATCGGACACCGCGGTAATGGTAATCGGTCGTGCGGCCGGTGAGGACAGAGAAAACACGCTGAAAGAAGGAAGTTATTACCTTACAAAAATTGAAAGAGATCTTCTTGACAAGGTCTGCCGTTATTTTGAAAAGGTAGTCATTCTGCTCGACTGCGGAAGTATTATTGATATGTCCTGGGCCAAGAAATACAACAGCCGTATTTCTGCCATTCTCTACGTCTGGCAAAGCGGTATGGAAAGTGGTAACGCCGTTGCTGACGTTCTTTCCGGTACCGTGTCACCGAGCGGTAAGCTTGCCGACACAATCGCTCTTACGTATGAAGATTATCCGTCATCAAAGAATTTCGGCGACAAGATGGCGAATGAATATGCCGAGGATATCTACGTCGGCTACCGTTATTTTGAAACCTTTGCGAAAAACAGAGTGCTTTATCCGTTCGGTTTCGGCAAGGGCTACACCGATTTTTCGATAAAAGTCACCTCCGCAAGAATTACGGGCAACACGGTTTCCGTTTACGTCAACGTCAAGAACACCGGAGATACATACAGCGGCAAAGAAACAGTTCAGGCGTATGTTAAGGCTCCTCAGGGTGCATTGGGCAAGCCGCTTCGCTCCCTCGTTGCTTTTGAAAAGACGAGTCTTTTAGCTCCGGGACAGGAAGAAAAGTTCAAACTGAGTTTTGATATTGATTCACTCGCAAGCTACGATGACAGCGGTCTTTCGGGCTATAAAAACGCTTATGTACTTGAAAAGGGCGAATATGAAGTTTATGTCGGAACCGACGTTCGCTCGGCAGAAATTGCAAAAAAATTTACCGTTCCGGCAATCAAAGTCGTCAAGCAGTGCGTTCAGGCGGCTGCTCCCGACCCCCAAAAACCGTTTTTAAGATTAAGAGCCAAAACCGATGAAAACGGCGACATTAAACCTGTCACCGAATTTGCACCGGTCATGAGAGAATCTCTTAAAAAGCGTATTTTGGACAATCTTCCGCCCGTTTATCCGCAAACCGGCGACCGGGGTATCAAACTCAAAGACGTAAAAGACGGAAAAGCTACAATGGAAAGCTTCGTCGCTCAGCTTTCTCTGACGGAGCTTGAAGCGATTTCAAGAGGCGACTACATCATGAACAGTCCCTTGGGTGCACGCGGAAACGCAGGTGCTTTCGGCGGTGTTCTTCCTTCTCTTCGTGAAAAAGGCGTACCTGCCGTAACAACCACCGACGGTCCGTCCGGCATCCGGCTCGGTTCTTACTGTTCCCTTCTTCCGAACGGTGCGGTTCTTGCCTGCTCATTCAACCGTAAGTTAGTTACCGAGCTGTATGCCGAACTCGGCAAGGAAATGAAGGACAGAGGCAGTGATATTCTGCTTGCCCCCGGCATGAACATTCACCGCAATCCCCTTTGCGGAAGAAACTTTGAATATTTCTCGGAGGATCCTCTTCTTTCCGGTGAAACGGCGGCAAGCGTCGTTATCGGTATTCAGTCGCAGGGTGTTTCCGCCTGTCCGAAGCACTTCGCCTGTAACAATCAGGAAACCAACCGTATTTACAACGATTCACGAGTTTCCGAAAGAGCACTTCGTGAAATCTACCTGAAAGGCTTCGAAATCTGCGTCAAGAAAGCAGAACCGAAAAACATTATGACGTCTTACAACAAGATCAATGGCGTCTGGGGTCATTACAACTACGACCTTTGCACCACGATTCTCCGAGGAGAATGGGGCTACAAGGGTAACGTCATGACCGACTGGTGGATGAGAAACAGCGAATCGCCGGAATTCCCCGGAACACGCAATCAGGCGTATCGTGTCCGTGCACAGGTTGACGTACTCATGCCCGGCGGCAGCAGACTCGGCTACCGCATTCCCGATGGTTCTATCAAGGCTTCATACAGAGCAAAAGACGGTATCACCTTAGGTGAGCTTCAGAGAACCGCCATGAATGTGCTGAAATTTGCAATGAATAAACTCGACTGATTACAGTATTACACCATCAATTATCTTAAATCCGTCAACAAGGATTTCGGCAAGAAGGACTTTACGCTGAAGCTTGTTCCTGCGGCCGGTTTAAGATATCTGATAAAAAAATAATCAAAAAGGAGAAAACATCATGAAGAAAACATTAAAAAGGACACTGTCCCTTCTGCTTGCCGTTGTGCTGATCTTTTCCGTTTGCTCGGTCAGCTTTGCGGTCGGCGAAGAGGAAACAACGGAAGCCGTAACCGGCTTTACGGAAAAGGACTTTCTGACAACCAAGGGCACAAAAATCGTCAATGCCGAGGGCAAGCAGGTCACATTGAAAGGTGTAAACCTCGGTTCATGGCTTATCATCGAGGACTGGCTGAGTCCCTATGAGGAAGCGACAGACAATCTGAACATTTTTGACACGCTTACCGAACGCTTCGGCGAAGAAAAAGCCTATGAACTGATGAACATTTATCAGGACAACTGGATCACCGAATATGACCTTGATGAAATCAAGTCCATGGGCTTTAACTGTGTTCGTGTTCCGTTCTGGTTCCGGAACTTCTATTATGACGACAACGGCCGAAAAATTCTTGACGAAAACGGCAACTGGGACTTCTCACGTCTTGACTGGGTTGTCAGCGAGTGCAAGGAAAGAGAGCTTTATGTTATTCTTGATATGCACGGCGCCGTAGGCTATCAGAGCGATGCTCTGCACAACGGAAAAAAAGGCGGCTGTGGTCTGTTTGACAAAACCGAGCAAGGCGAACGTTACAGACAACTGACCGATGAACTCTGGACGGCAATCGCCGAACGCTTCAAGGGCGAACCGACCGTTGCCATGTACGACCTTCTTAACGAGCCGATGTGCGACGTAAAATGTACGGAGGTCAAAAGAAGAATCAACAACGAGTCGATCTATACAAGACTTTACGACACCGTAAGAGCAGCAGATCCGGATCACATCATTACCATGGAGTGCATCTGGACCGCCGCCGCACTTCCCCACTCTTTCGTCAAAGGTTGGAAAAACGTTGTCTATCAGCTTCATTTTTACAACAATAACAACGCTATCTTCAATTTCTTTGTTCTGATGTCAAGACTGTATCATTTCAATGTCCCCCTTATCATGGGTGAATTTTATCCGCTTGGCACAACCACCTGGAACAACTGCTTCAAGACGATGAACACATTGAATGTCAACTGGATGCTTTGGACATACAAAGCCGCCGGACACGGTATGTGGGAATCGGATTGGGTACTCAGAGGAAGCAAGGACGGCTTTGAAAGAGCAAGACTTCAGACTGACAGCTATGAAGAAATCGCAAGAAAATGGGGCGAATGTATGAGAACCGAAAACGGCTATCAGGATACCGGTCATTATGACAAGAATGTCAAAGATCATTTATGATCCGCTCACTTAAATAGCCAGCTTTTTAAGCAAAAAAGAATCTCCTATACGGACAGCCGACAAAAACGGTTCATCCATATAGGAGGTTCTTTTTATGGGATGTTGAGAATATGATTTGTATAAAAACTTCACATCTTATTCAGTATCATTCAGGTGACAAGCGCACCTTCAATTTCGCACGACCAACCGAGAGTCTGCATGACACCGTCAGCATCTTCACTACCGACATGGTAATATGTTTTACCGTCATCACCAAGTGCATAGTCACCGTAAACCTGAATCGTAACGCCATTATCAAGCTTTGCAATATATAACGGATGCATCAGTTTCATCTGCTTATGTACTGTCATTTTGATTCTTCCTTCGATTTACAATCTTAGTTATTTACTGATATAGTTTAACACATGGAAAAGGAAAAATCAATAAATTTGTGAAAATAATTCACTACTGTTGAGCCATGAAGAAAACCCGTCCGCAGAAATCGAACGGGTTTTTTGTGTTCACTACACCTTTTTGAACTTCGAATTAAACCATGTTGATCCTAACTATCACTCTGTGTCTCCTGCGACTGCATCTTTTCTCTCTTCTCTTTTATCTCTTATCCGGAAAAAGTCGCAAAAGAAGTGAAAAGAGAAAAACGAAAAGTGAAGAGTGAATAGAACCAAAAAGAAAAGCCACACTCTCGTGCGACTTTTCTTTTTGGTGCCGGTGGTGGGACTCGAACCCACACGGTATCGCTACCAACGGATTTTGAGTCCGTCACGTCTGCCAATTCCATCACACCGGCATTACCGATAAATTATATAATAATTGCTTACCTCTGTCAAGCTTTTTTTACAATTATTCTCAGACAAACGCCCGGAAATTTAGCGGAAATTTAGCGGTTTCCTACTTTATATAGTTTCTTCTGCAATTATTTCATCCGCAAGCTTAACCACTTTTGGTGCAACTTTCTCTCTTTGCTTTCCGGTTATCCCCACATAAACCGGATAGGCTGATGCCATTCCAAACAGCCCGAGAATACCGATTAAAATACCGGCGACAAATGATTTCTCGTACCATACCAATATAAAGCACATTCCGAGCCCGAATATCAACGTACTTATTACTCCGATTACCAAAGCAGCAATTCTCGCCGGAATTTTCGTACTTTCGTCAAGTTTTTTGAGCCTTGTCAATTTATCATCCGTATTCTTTTGCGCAGTAATATACTTTTCACGGATATTTTTAACTTCCTGTAAATCTCTTTTTTGCTTGTTATCCATAACACTCACTCCATTTCATTTGATTGGCATATTATAAAAGAACATCGTTTATAATTGCACCAACTAATGTTAAGCTTGTATTAAATCACTTTGCTTTAAGCGTTACCGTAAACTCGCTGCCCTTTCCCGGCTCACTTGACACAGAAATTGCACTTTCAGTTATGTCAATGATTTTTTTGACCAGAGTCAGACCTAACCCGTTGCCGGCTGAGGCTCTTGATGCATCCCCCTGATAGAACTTATCGAAAATATGATTTCGTACTTCTTCCGACATTCCGCATCCGGAATCTTTTACCGTAACAAGCGCTTTTTCTCCTGCTTTTTTCAGAGATACAAATACCGAACCACCCTCCGGTGTAAACTTCATGGCATTCGAAAAAAGATTATTCCAGACAAGGCTCATCATTTCAGGGTCTTCACTTATTGTGACACAATCTTCAATATCGCTTTCGATTGAAATGTCCTTCTCTTCCCAAAGACTTTCATAATTCAAAAGACACTCACAAAGTTGGTTGCTCAGATCATAACGCTTCACATTCGGAAAAATCTGCTGATTTTCCAGCTTACTGAGCTTTAAAATATTCGTTATCAAAGCGTTCAGCCGTCTTGACGCTTCCGTGATAGCTTTTGCATAATCCAGACGTTCCTTGTCCGACAGGTTCTTTGATTGGAGCAAGGTACCATAGTTCTGAATAACGGCAAGCGGCGTTTTGATCTCATGGGAAACATTGGAAATGAAATCATTTTTCAGTATTTCAACACCGGAAAGCTCCTGTGTCATTGTATTGATTCCGTCTATAACCTTTTCAAAATCGTACCATGTATAGTTTCTTCCGGTTTTCTCAATCCGAACCGAAAAATCGCCATTCGTAATCCGGCTTAACGCAAGCGTTATATTTTCGATCGATTTTTCGAGCGTGAGTCGCCTTCTCAAAGAATCAACAATGACAAACAAAATAGAGATAAAAAAGATATTGACAAAGGTTTGTCTCGCTCTTGCTGTAATATATTCAACCGTAAACTCCGCTCCGTGGGCAAATATCATTATGGAACAGGTTGTAATAAAACAGGACAATAGAAAAAAGCAAAAAAAATCTACAAGCTTTCCGGCTATTTTTCTGGCAATGATTCGTTTTCTGCTCATTTCAGCACCGCCTTATATCCAAGTCCGTGAACCGTTACAATTTCGAAACCGTCGCAGTCGGAAACCTTATCTCTGATTTTTGTGATATATACATCGACTGTTCTCGGTCCGGAAGACGTGTCGGAGTTCCAGAATTCATCCATCAGCTGACTTCTTGTGAAGGTCTTTTTCGGATAAGACAACAGCTTAAACAATAAATTAAATTCACGAACAGTAAGAGATACTTCTTTATTATCAATGTATGCAGTGTATTCATCAGCATCAAGAGTAAGATTGCCCACAACCAACTTTTTACTTGAAGCTATCTGTGCACGTCTCAACAGCGCGCCGACCCGTAAATACAGCTCATCAAGATCAACAGGCTTTACCATATAATCGTCAATTCCGATACGAAAACCTTTTTGCTTAGAATAAAAATCGTCTCTGGCAGTCATAAATAGAATCGGAATATTGGGATTTAACGCACGGACATTTTTCGCAAACTCAAAACCGTCGATTTCGGGCATCATAATATCCGAGATAATCAAGTCGAAAAAGCAATCGTAAATGGCATCATACGCATCACTTGCATTGAAGCAGCTGACCGTATCATAGCCTCCGTCTTTCAGGAATGAACATACCGAGCGGTTGAGTGCCCGATCATCTTCAACAACAAGTATTTTAAACATAATCAAAACCTCCGAAGGAAGCTTCACGCCTCCTTTGTTTTATAATTATTCTGATTATATCATATAATTGTTAAAGTTTTATTTCTGTCGGCATAAAAGATTGAAGCAACAGAAAGAATGCGGTCGTTTTGACATAATTAAAATAATATCCTGTCTTTTTTAATAACGGTCATTTTATATAAATATTAAGTTGACTTTTTATGAACGAAATGTTAATATATTCGCAAATATAGAAAAAGGAAGATGAAGATGAAAAAAGTAATATCTCTGTTGCTCGCCCTACTGATGTTGGTCAGCTTTGTCGTACCCGCATCGGCAATTTCGATTGAAACAAGATCACAGTATCCTATCGTCTATTTCCGCGGAAACAGCGAGGATATCGTTGATGAAGACGGAAACGTTGTATACGATTTTGATGTTGACGGCGAAACCATCAAACAGATGGCGAAGAAAATTCTGCCCTATTTCGCTAAAGGCTATCTGACCAACGATTTCGATGAATACTATAAAGTATTCGGCGAAGAAATGGCTAAGCTTTATGAAAGATGCCTGCTTGACGGAAACGGCAATCCGCAATACGGCACCGGAATTTCCGAAAAGCAAAAGCAGGATAACATCAGAGAAATGAATTCAAACTATGCCGACTGGAACGGTAAATACAATATCAACAGCTATGACTTTGCCAACGACTGGAGGCTTGATCCTCTTGCTATCGTTGACGATGTTGACGATTACATCAACGGTATTCTGAAAGCGACCGGCCAAAGCAAGGTTTCGCTTGCCTGCAAATGCTTAGGCGGCGATCTGATACTTGCCTATCTTGCAAAATACGGCACCGAGAAAATCCATGCTGTCTGCTTCGGTTCAACCGTAGCCTTCGGCGGTGATCTTGCAAACGATATGTTCGCCGGCCGTATGAAGGTCGACAGCGAGAGTCTTGCCCGATTTGTCAATGACGATTTTGTGTCAAAAGAGCTTGGAAAAAGCAACAAGGTAGTTTATGAGTTTATCAAGGAAACCGTCAACCTTGCCGCGGCAACCGGCGTTGCTCAGATCGGAACCGATCTGTTCATGAAGCATCTTTATAATAAACTTTATGAAGGTCTTGTTCCCGCACTTGCCACTTCCACCTACGGCACATGGCCCGGATATTGGACCATGATTACAGCTGACCGATACGAAGAGGCGAAGAATTTCGTTTTCGGCGACAAGAGCAGCGAAAAATATCAGAAGTATCAGGGGCTCATCAAAAAGCTTGACAACTACGACGTTCAGGTTCGTCAGCGTATTCCCGAGCTTCTCAAACAAGCCGAAGCGGACGGTGTCAATATCTGCATCATATCAAAATACGGCTTCCAGATGCCGCCGGTAATCGAATCAAGATTTGAGCAAGGAGATGTCTGGACTACAACGAGATATTCTTCTCTCGGCGCTACCGTTTCAAGAATCGGTACCACCCTTTCGGATGAATATATTGAATCAC
>JALEYA010000237.1 GCA_022779945.1 Oscillospiraceae bacterium
ATATACTATAACCCGAAAAAAGTCAAGCTTTTTCTGACAAAAAATACAAAAAGATTTCAAACCAGGAGGTTTCATATGCTTTTAACCGATCTTCAATATGTTGACGGAAATTATGAAATAAAAAGCGGATGTATCAACATCGAAAACGGCGTCATTTCTTCGTTCGACGGCTCGGACGAGACAAAAAAAAACAGTATGCACGGGCTTCTTGCCCTGCCCGGCTTTATTGACATTCATACCCACGGCGGAAGCGGAGCCGATGCCTGCGACAAAACTGTGCAATCCTATGAAACGCTGTCGAAGCATTACGCAAAACACGGCGTTACGTCCTTTTGCCCGACAACGATGACGCTCCCCGTTTCCCAGCTGCGGGAGATTTTCGAAGCCATCGAAAACTTCAAGGGAAAAGAACCCGCCGCCTATATTCAGGGCATCAACATGGAAGGTCCCTATGTTTCGAAAAACAAGTGCGGCGCACAGAACCCCGATTATATTGTGCCGCCCGATGCCGAAGAATTCCTGGCACTTTCAAAAGTCAGCAAAATAAGCCTTGTCGATGTTGCCCCCGAAACGGACGGCGCATTTGACTTCGCCGAAAAAGTCCGCTCCTCTTGTGTTTGCAGTATTGCCCACACAGACGCCGATTATGACACCGCCAAAGAAGCGATGAAGCACGGCTATTCTCATGTCACGCATTTTTTCAATGCGATGTCCGGTCTTTCTCACCGTTCACCCGGCGTTGTCGGCGCAGTTTTTGAAAATGACAAGGTCACAGCCGAACTGATCTGTGACGGATTTCATTTAAGTCCTGCGGCGGTTCGTATCGCCTTTAAAGTTTTGGGTGCCGACCGCTGTGTCGCCATCAGCGATTCACTGAGCAGTGCCGATTTTCCTGACGGCGAATACCGGCTCGGAGGTCAGAAGGTCATCGTCAAAGACGGTCACGCTCACCTTGAAAACGGCACGATTGCCGGCAGTACAGCGAATCTTTTTGATGAATTCAAGAATTTGCTGTCGTTCGGAATCGACTTCAAAACGGCTTTAAAGGCGTGCAGTGAAAACCCGGCAAGGGTCATCGGTGTATTTGACCGATGCGGAAGCCTTGAAAAAGGCAAAAACGCCGATATCATTTTTGTTGACAAAGAGATGAATCTGAAGCACGTCTTTGTAAAGGGAAAAATGATTTTTTAATTGAAAAAGACACGATTGTGTGATATGATGTATGAGATTTCGGATAAATGAAAGGATTGATATATAATGAAATATGTTGTTGTTCTTTGCGACGGTATGGCGGACTATCCCGTACCCGCTCTCGGCGGAAAAACGCCGATGATGTGCGCAAACAAACCGAATATGGACCGTCTTGCCAAGACAAGCGAGGTTGGTCTTGTCCGTACGGTTGCCGAGGGACTCAAGCCCGGCAGTGACGTCGCCAATATGAGCGTTATGGGCTTCGATCCGAAGAAGTACTACACCGGTCGTTCTCCGCTTGAGGCGGTCAGCATCGGCGTCAAGCTTTCCGACGACGACGTGACGCTTCGCTGTAATCTTGTCACACTTTCCGACGAGGAAAACTATGAGGACAAGACCATGGTCGATTACTCCGCAGGCGATATCAGCACGGCGGAAGCCCGAGAAATCATCAAGTCCGTCCAGGAATTTTTCGGCAACGAGATCTACACCTATTACGGCGGCGTCAGCTACCGTCACTGCCTTGTCGTACACGGCGGAACAACGGACTTAGGCTCTATGACGCCTCCGCATGACATCAGCGGCAGAGTTATCGGCGAATATCTTTCAAAAAGCGAAAACGCCGTACCACTCGTCGATATGATGAAGCGCAGCTACGATTTTCTGATGAAGCACCCGGTCAACATCGAAAGAATGAAGCGCGGCGAAAAACCGGCGAATTCGATCTGGCTTTGGGGCGAGGGCAGAAAGCCCGGACTTCCGCTTTTTTCTGACCTTTTCGGAAAGACAGGCGCAGTTATTTCCGCGGTTGATCTGCTGAAGGGAATCGCCATCTGCTCGGGTATGTCAACACCCGAGGTTGAAGGGGCAACGGGCTATATTGACACCAACTTCGAGGGTAAAGCCGAAGCTGCTGTCAAGGAGCTTCAAAGCGGCAAGGATATGGTGTATATCCATCTGGAAGCGCCCGACGAATGCGGACACCGGAACGAGCCGGAAAACAAGGTACGCTCGATTGAGCTGATCGACCAAAGAGTCCTTCCGATTGTGCTCGAAGAGCTTGAAAAATACGACGACTACAAGGTGATGATTCTTCCCGATCACCCGACACCGATCGTAACCAAAACGCACGCCGCCGACCCGGTTCCCTATCTTATTTATCAAAAGTCGAAGCCGCAAAACGGTGTTGACACCATCAACGAGGAAACCGCAAAAGCAACCGGCGTATTCGTTGACGACGGACCGTCACTGATGCCGCACTTTTTGAACGACTGATAGAACAAAACGATTCACCGTAAAGAGTATTTCGTTCTTTACGGTGAATTTTTCTATCGAATGGTTCTGTAAATCGTTTCAAGTCTGTTGATTCTTCCGAGAGACTGACACATGAGTAAATCCATCACCGGTCTCACCTGTTCGCAGTCCGTAAAGCGAAGCGCACTTCGGCAAAGTCTTGCTACGGCTCTGTCAAGAGTGATGCTTCTTCGGATATAATCAAAATTGATATTGTTGTCTTCCACGATCCGGCAAACACTGTCGTTATAGCGTGCGATCAGATTGTCAACGCTTTGAAGATACAGCCGCTTTTGCTTCGTTCTGTCAATTTCGCAAAAGCCCTCCACCTCTCCTATTGCTTTTTCAAACCCTTTGCTTTCATCCTCTGCTGTCAGTGCGAAAGATTCAACGGGAAGATATGTAGTAAACCGTAAGATATTCTTTGCGTTTTCGTTTACCGCCGTATTCAGGATCATCGACTGACACACAAACTGACAACAGGCGGTCAGCGTCACATCAATATGAGCAATATCCTTCTTCATATTTTCATGGATTTCATAAAACCTGTCAAGATAATCGACCGCAACCCGGCTTAGTTGATAGCTGTTCATCGCTTTCCTCCGATAATCATATTTTCTTGCTTCATACTATGAAAAAACGGATAAATCGGTGATCAGCCGTATTTTTTCGGCTAAAAGCTTCACTTTAAGGAACCTCTGAATAAATCACAGCATAGGCTTTGATGCACAGCTTACTTGCATATTTTCCGCCAGAAAAGCACAAAAACTGCTTGAAATCCGGCAGGATTCCTGCGCAGATTTTGCACTTTTCTGACAAAAAATCTGACGGCGTAATCTGCACACCAGATTTAATCAGAGCTTCCTTAAAATTGACGGATTCCGGTATAAATCATGTCAGAAAAACAAAATTCGGCTCGCCGTTCAACCGGAGGCTGGCAAACGGACAAGCCGAATCTGTATTCATTATTATACCTCAAAAGGCATATTATTTCTCGTTGTAGCCGAAGTAAATATCCTCGTCGTAAACGTTGTTTTCGTCCGGGCTGTGGTGAGCATACCAAACCTGAGCGAAGAAGGGGTTAACCTTAGCGATTTCGTCATATTTCCACGGCATCGGGAGACATTCGGGGCACCAGTGACCGCCCTTGAGAACAAGGTTCGGAGACATTTCGAACTCGTGACCGCAAGCGCATTTCCACTTGATCGGAGTGTACATATCCTTGCCGAGCTTCTTGGAAACACATTCGCCGCCTCTGAACTGGGCCGCCTTCTGCATATCGGCGATCGTAAGCTTGTCAAACGGCTTGCTTTCGTCGTAGCCATGGTCAAGATAGCTCATCTCGAACTTATCGGGAATCACAACCTCGAAGTCCTTCCATGAACCGATGGCGTTATACTTATCGATCGAGCCGTAGTAAGCGGTGATTCTGTCCTTCATGCCGTTTTCGATCCATGCCTGTGTACCGAACAAAGCGGTTTCGGCAATCGGCTTCATCATGTACTTCTTGATGAGCGGAAGCGGAGCAAGACCGGAAAGCTTGAAATAGAACGGAGCCTGCTTGGAAAGTCTCTTGAAGTAATCCTTAACGGGAAGGTTCTCTCTGAAGTGAAGATATTCTTCGAGCTTGTCAGCGTCGGTATACCACTGACCGTGGAAGTTCTGAAGCGTGAACCAGTTCGGCTCAAAAATCTTCTTGACAACATCTTCGCCTCTCATGCCGATGGCATTAAGGAGATAGCGCTCGAACTCATAGTTGGTAAGACGATAGTCGGGTCCGGAGCTGATGTTGTAGAAGTTGCGCCAGAACTCTTCGGGAACTCTTGAGTTACAAACCTTTGCGCAAAGACGTCCGCTATCCTCAACCGTTGCCCATTCAAGCATACCGTTGATGGGAACATGATACATGATCGGTTCCATATTATAAAGAATATCGGGATAAAGAATACCGGTCTGACGAAGGGATACCCAATACTTAAGACCGGAATCGGCAAGAAGACCTTCCGCGATCGTCTTACTGATGGCATAATGGTCATAAATGCTGATCTGGATCGGGTCACCGGTTCTGCCCCAATGAACGGGAGCATTTCTGTCACCGGTCTGGGCAACTGTGCCAATATATACAACTTTAACGGCATCGGGGTCGGGCTGAGCCTTAACGGCATTGATGATGTTCTTCATAGCCGTAATGTTGGTGAACATCGTCTTTTTCGGGTAGTAGTCAGCTGCAGGAGAAACAAGTCCGCCGACATGAATAATGAAATCCGCACCGGTGACACAAGCGAGAACGTCTTCATATACCGTAAGGTCGCCCCAATAAAGAGTGACATGGGGATCATTTACATACGGAGCGAATTTGTCTCTGTTTTTCTTGCTGTCACGGTTGAGTAAAACAATGTTATACAAATCGCGTCTTTTATAAAGCTCCTTGAAGCCGGCGAATCCCATATTGCCTGATGCGCCTGTGAGAAAAACTGTCTTCTTCATTTTTACCACCTTTTCCGTTAAAAGTTTTAAGAATCCTTTTTAGACATTCTATGTTAAAAATTATACAACATATTTTCGCAACAATTGTTAAAGATTTGTTAATTATTGCGACAAGTACCGGTAAACCAATTATTCGAATTTTCTTATATAATCTGTGTGGCATGATTTGTATTCCCACCGAATTATACAAAGCGGTAAAACTTTCTCAAAAATACAGCTTTTTTATCAAAAAAAGGAGCTGTATTCTTTTTAAGGATTTAAAACACCGTGTCACATGCTATTATAATATTGGCAAAAACTCTTACCGAACAAATTCAAAAAGGAGCATCAACATGAACGAAATAAAGAAACTCACAATTGTCAGCAAACCGCCCAAGGGCAAAATGACCGGACTTCTGATCGTCTTTGCCTGGATCATTCTTTGGAATATCATCTATCAGGCTTGCCACAACATTCTCACTTCCGGACCCATTCAGGTAATCAACTGGTCTTTCTTTATCAGCGTAACGATTTTCTTTATGCAGGAAGAGCTCAGCTATAAAGAACGCTTCTGGCACACACTTTGCGGCGGAGCTGTCGGTCTTCTGATTGCCGCCGGAGTCGTCAAAGGCTGTGTCGCTTTGATGGGTGCGGGATTAAGCCACTTTGCCGCCATCAGTATTCTTCTGGTGATTGCGATCGCCGCTCTGATTCTTCTTCATCCGTATCTGCCGGTATTTTTCAACAACGTGGGCTTCTGCTATTTTATCGTTTCGCTGATTAACAGCAAAGAAACAATTTCCTCTCTCCCGAGCAATCTTCTTTCACTCCTTTTGGGCAGCATCATCCTGAATCTCGGATGCAGTGCACTGCTTACCCTTTACATCAACAATAAAAAGAAAAAGGCGGTCGCCGCGAGCCAAGAAAAAGAAGCCGCTGCCGCAAACAAATGAAATAACAGAGCCGGGCCCTTGGTGGTTCGGCTTGATTTCTGCATCAAAAAACTACCGCTTCATTGTCCGATTGAAGCGGTAGTACTTTTTAAAATGTAAGCTTGCGGTTCATTTCCTTGACGGTTTCTTCGTCAAGCTTTACAATTTCACGGTCATAGGTCAGCATTCCGTTGACCTCGAATTCAACATCAGAAACCTGTGTATAAACAGTAGCGGAAAGGCCTTTTTTCAGCATCGGGATCACCTGATGCTCGTGAAGCTTGCGGTACGCTTCGGTAAGGCTTTCACGGCTCTTATACATCTGATAACCAAAAGACTTGCTCTTGTTCCAGACATGACCGTCGAGAATCTGGCTGTATCCGCCGTACTCGCTTAAAACGAACGGACGTCCGTCATACTTCGGCGCAGTAACGGGCAGAATGTAGCGGTGAATACTTCTTAAATCACAGCCTTTCTGGTCATACCAGCCGCTGGCATGGTCAACGATTCTTGTCGGATCCTTTTGCTTGACCCGATCGCCGATGCGTTTGGCGTCAAACTGACCCCAGCCCTCATTGAACGGAACCCAGCAGCCGATTGACGGGTGGTTGTAAAGGAATCCGATCATATCATCAAGCTCTTCTTCAAATTGAACTCTCCATTCGATCTTATCAC
>JALEYA010000248.1 GCA_022779945.1 Oscillospiraceae bacterium
ACGCGCTGACCGACGCAAAAATTGATTCGATCCTCAACGGCATCAAAGATTATTTTATCAATGAAGATTACATAGGCGGCTTCAACGCCTTTGCCGATCAATGTGACGATGCTTTTGAAATTGAATTTAACCCGAGCGTAAGTCCTTTCTGGATTCCGATTTGTCTCATTATCGGATTTGTCATTGCTTTTGCCATCACAAAGATTCGCACCAACTCTCTCAAATCAGTCCGGAAAAAGGTTGATGCAAGCGACTATGCGACCGGTGTGGCGGTCACAGACCGGTCGGACGTTTTCCTTTACCGCAACGTCAGCAAAACCCCGATTCCGAAAGATACCGGTTCAGGCGGCGGCAGCAGTACGCACACAAGCTCATCGGGCCGATCGCACGGTGGCGGCGGGGCTTCATTTTAAAGGAGGCATGAGCTATGACCGAAAGAATTGCATTTCCGTTTATTCCGGATAGTTTTGAACGCTTTTTTTCGTTGCCGCAGTCAGCAATGAAAACGCCTTTTGAAACGGCGGCTATGGCGGTACTTGCTTTGAGCGTTTACCCTGAAAACAAGGATCTGTCTTTCAGAATGCTGGAAGCGTTAAGAGGGCCGAGACCGCTGTCACCGATGGATAAACAGTTTATTGCCGACCGTTTTCGTGGAAAGGATTATCTGATGCGTTCGTATTTTGACGGCACATCTCCTGAAAACGATTACACCCCGGCTGTACCGTACACGGTAACGGTCAGCGAAAACCCATATTCTTACGCCGAACCGAATTTTGCAAAGCTGTTTGTTGCCTGCTCGGGTGCTGACAGCCCGAGACCGATAGAACTTCGGAAAGCAAAGGACGGGAAGTGGTATCTCTGGGAACAGTTCCTGCTGGCAGGAATCAGACAGCCCGAAAGCCGTAATCCCTGGGCGTGATTTTTAAGAAAAATGTCTCTGACAGATGATGCGATTGTGTCGGAGACATTTTCATTCAGCTTTGTAATTGGAATTATGTTATGCTAAGGAACCTCTGATATAATGGGCACTGCCAAAGAGGTTATAGATATGGTATAACGGGGCTGTCGCATTGGCGCAGAACAAAAAGAAAAATGCTGAAATTAAAAATGAAACGGTTGCATTTTTCTTTTTTTAACCGTTTTTTCACCCACTCGCGGTATCTTTATAACGCTTCGGGGTGAAGAAAACGGTTTCTGCATCGAAATGCGACAACTCCGTAAAGAAATGAAGCAGGAAACATTTACGGATATCGAATACAGCTTCCGCAAGAAGAAAACCAAGCGAGAGGAATTTCCGGAAATCATGGACGAGATCATACCCTGGGACGAGTGGGTTGGTGTGATTGAACCCTACTATTTTTAGTGGAATTGGGCAGGTTCTTGCATCGGCTTTGCCAATACTGTATGTTTGCAGAAAAAAGGTATTATTGATGTAGTTTCTACCCAACCGGATGCTTCTTGTGTGCGTGACCTTAAACCTACACCGGAGCTTATCAGTCTTCTCAATTACTACAATGCTCAGGCGGCAACAACAATCCTTTCCAAAGACAAGGCGTTCAAGCCGGGCTCTGCAGAATACACAAGACAGCTTAAAAAACTTGTGAAAAGCGCATTAGACGGAAATCTTATTCTCTTTGAGTTTTTCCCGATTGAAGAGGAGCTTTCAAATTTGGTTTCTGCTTATCACGGCATTGTTATCACAGGTGCTTACGAGCATCCTGACGGTGGTTATGTACTTCTTTACTATGATGAAAATGACAGCGAATATGCAGATAGAGGTTATTGCGGCAATCTTTATATTCCCGCTGACTTCAGCCGGATTTACGGTGAATACAGCAACCTTATGATCTTCTGGACAGACAGCTTTGAAGAATACAGAAGCGTTGATCCGGACATAGAAAGCGCAAACATTTTCTCTTTCCGCATCGAATTATTCAAGCATATGATTGAACTTATCAGAGAATGGTTTGATTATTATATGAAGGTTTTATTCGTAACAAAATAAATATCAAGTGACGGAAAAGAACAGACAATGCCCCCTGCAAGCATAATCGGCTTGCAGGGGGCTGATTGTTACCGGTCGGTTGAATGGCTGTGCCGTGACGATAACCGTAAGGACAATGCGCAAAACCTTCTTTGAGGTTTTTATTTTTGCGTTCTCCTTTTAGCTTTCATCAGGGTTACCGTTAAAGTGGATTTCGTTTTTTTCAAATACCGTGTTGGTTTCTTTTTCGATTTTTTCCCACTATTCCTTTGTGCCGGCATAGTAAATATCGGGTTTTCCGGATAACTGCAGAATCTCATAGCCGATTTTTTTGACGCTTGTCGGAATCGTAAGGCTCCCGAGACTGTTGCAAACCGCAAAGGCCTGATTGCCGATTTCCGTAACACCGTCCGGAAGATTTAGACTTTTGAGACTTCCACAGCCGCCGAAAGCGTAATATCCGATGGTTTTGACGTTTTTTCCGAGCGATATTGCCTCAAGTGACGGACAACTGTGAAAAGCGTTGTCCTGAATGTTCCGTACACTGTCGGCGAGGGTGATGCTGATAAGATTTTCGGCACCGTTAAAAGCACCGTCTGCGATGGTCTTGATGCCGTCGGGAACGACAAATGCACTTCTCTTGTTACCGAGTGGATATCGGATCAGAACGGTTTTGTCTTTGTTGTACAGCACTCCGTTTTCGTCGTTCGAGTAATTCTTGTTTTCAGGGTCGACGCAGATTGAAGTAAGCTTCCCGGAAAGCACGTCGCAAAACAGGAACGGTTCTTCGATTTCCGTTACGTTTTTCGGTATGGTAATGCTTTCCAGCCGTTCACACGATGAAAAAGCGTCGTTGTCTATCTTTTTCAGACTGTCGGGAAGTGAAACATTTTTTAAATAAGCACAGCCCGAAAAAGCGTTTTCTCCGATTTCAGTGATTCCTTCCTCAATGACAACGGAACGGATGATCGTACAGTCAGAAAACTCCTCGGAAGAACCGAAGTCGCCCGTGCCGCTGATGACAAGTTCTCCTTTGCTCTTGTTGAACGTCCAGGCGGCATCTTCACCGCATTTTCCGGTTTCTTCGATTGTCTTATCCGGGAAAAAGCGGTCGTGAAACAGCTCCGGTATGGGTGATACGGCACCGATGTAGTATACCGAAGCGATGACTAAAACGATAGCTATGGCTGCAATTATGACCTTTTTCATACTGTTTTTCTCCTCTCTTATACATCATATTTTTATTATACCAATAAAAGCCCCGGAAAGCAACCGCCGGAACAAGCAAGGGGACACTTTCCCGGAACAAACAGGCAGGAGCAGATGGATATATTGAAACGGAAACATCCGTAACGGTGGTTTTACCGCCCGAAACGGTATAGGTATAGTTCTCCGAAGGATACTCTTGTGCCGCGCTTGCCTTGGCCGCCAACAGCTCCGGCAGCTCCGGCTGTTCCAACCCAATGAAGCCCGAAAGCGGTACCGGGGTGAGCATCATGACGACAACCGGCACGCAGAGCGACACACGTTTGAAGCTTTTATCCCGTTTTTTTCATTTCCGTTTTCTCCTTGAAAAAAGCGAACCGAAACATAAACCGTATAAAAGCGTTTTGTGCACATTAAAATTTATGTTGCTTTTAGCAAAAAAAATATCACACCGCAGAAACAAAATCAAGCACTTTAATAAAGCAAACAACACCTCCTTTTTTCGATGAAATCTACTTGGGGGCGAGTGGTATGTTTTGCGGATATTCGACCATTTGTTCTGATGGCGTTACCGTTTGTTCCGTTTTTCTTGTAATTCTCGTTTAGATATGATAAAATTGATAAAAGAAAAAATTTTTCGGGAGGATTCAAAGATGAAAACATCAAAAAGAGTGCTGAGCGTTCTGCTTGTGGCGCTTATGCTGCTGACATCGGCACCGCTCGGCGGGGTGACGGATTGGTTCTCGAACAGAGCGAGTGCGGCAACGAATGCAAACGCAAAAGCAGTTGTTGACAATATATGCGGTACGGTTGGTTACAGACCAGGTGTGGACAACTATAATGACTGTTATGCATATGTCAGTGCGTTTTGTAAAAAAATGTACGGCTCTGCACCGGGAGGTGTAAGCGGATATACTTTAACTCGTCCGGGCAGTTTTTATCTTGTCGGGCAAGCTGCAGGAACCGGAGTAACTGCCGCGAGTTTGTCTTCGGTATTGTCTCAGGCTATGCCGGGTGACGTTGTTCAGATGTATTGGGATTACGGCACAGGTCACGGTCAGCATACGGCGATTGTTTATAGTGCTGATTCCAGTGCCTTTACAATACTTCAGGACGGGGCATCTTTTTCGACTATAAAGAAATCAACTTATAATTACAGCAGTAACTACACAAGATGGCGCGGTTCGGGTTACGGTATTTCTTTATACCGGCATAGCAATTATAATAATTTGTTCGGTAGTAATGACAAAACCGTACCGACAATATCGAATGTGAAAGTCACTGATGTAAGTACGAATGGATACACAATCACATGTAATGTAACGGATAATGTAGGTATTGCAAGAGTGTCGTTCCCGACATGGACGAAAAAAAACGATCAAGATGATATTATATGGCGAGACGGTATTATTTCCGGAAACACAGTTACTTTTAGAGTTAATGCCAGCGAGCATAACAATGAAATCGGTTGGTATGCTACTCATATCTATGCCTATGATACAAGTGGAAACCATTCATTTGTGGAGCAGCTTGTATACCTTGAAAACACAAAACCGACAATTTCTAATATTAAAATTACAGGTAGGAACAATACAGGATATACGGTTACATGTAATGTATCAGATAATGTTGGCATTGCAAGAGTGGCTTTCCCAACATGGACTCTAAAAAACGATCAAGATGATATTGTATGGAAAGACGGTTCTGTCTCTGGTAATACTGCAACATTCAGGGTTAATATCAGTGATCATAATAATGAACTTGGAGTATACGTTACTCACATTTATGCTTATGATGCCTGTGGAAATTATAGTGCCTCCGCTATAACGGCTGACATGGTGATAAATGCTGCAAGTACAACATATAAGGGAAACAAGTATATTTTGTTTGAATCGAATGTCAGTTGGAACGAGGCTAAAAGGATATGTGAGTCTTATGGAGGACATTTGGTCACAATTACTTCAGCTGAGGAAAACAGTGTTGTTAAAAGCCTTGCTTCGAAAGCCAAAAACAACGTATGGTACGGAGCAACAGATAAAGAAACAGAGGGTGTTTGGAAATGGATTACAGGAGAGGCATTCACATTTTCAGATTGGGCTACCGGAGAACCGAATAATTTAGATAATCAGGATTATCTTCAGTTGTTGAGCAAAAACCAATGGGATGATGTTCAGGAGTGTGAACTTACATATCAATCCTTTATTTGTGAAATAGAGCATACTCATACAGTTATTATAGAATCAGAAACATCTGCAAACTGTGCAAAGACCTGCTATACAGGTGATAAAGTCTGTGATAAGTGTGGAGTTGTTATTGAAAAAGGTACTGTGATTCCTGCGACCGGAACTCACAGCTTTGGTGAGTGGAAGCAAACCAAGGTGGCTACCTGCACGACAAAGGGAGAAAAGATTCGTACCTGCTCGGTTTGCGGAAAGACCGAAACACTCTCTATTGATATGCTTCCACATTCCTACACCTCAAAAGTCACCAAATCTCCGACTTGCACAGCAACCGGCGTAAAAACCTACACCTGTTCCTGCGGTGACAGCTATACGGAAACGATCGCCAAAACCGCGCACAGCTACACATCAAAAACGATTACTTCAACTTATCTGAAGTCGGGCGCAACCTGTATAAGTCCTGCTGTCTATTATTATAAGTGTGCTTCCTGTTCGGCAAAGGGCACAACAACGTATACATACGGTTCGGCGCTCGGACATACCGGCGGTACGGCGAACTGCACGGATAAAGCGGTCTGCACCCGCTGTAAAACGTCCTACGGTTCGGTCAATGCAAGCAACCACAAGTCCGTTGTAAAAGATCCGGCCGTCATCGCAACCTGCACCGATACGGGTAAAACAGAAGGCTCTCATTGTGAGGCCTGCGGTAAGGTTCTTGTCGAACAGACCACACTGTCTGCGCTCGGACATACCGAAAGCGATTGGATTTTTGATGGCGACAAAACGAAGCATACCGAATGTACGGTTTGCCATGCCGTTTTAAGAACGGAAACAACCGAGGAATGTGATCACAGCGAAAAGAGAAGCGAATACATTGTGACACCGACCTGTACGCAACCGGGTAAGCTGGTTTATATCTGCGATCTTTGCGACGAACAGCTCGGCGAAGAGGACGTTGAGCCACTGGGTCATTCTTATGATATTGAGACGGTCACAAAAGCGACCCTTTCAAAGAATGGAGCCGTTGTGCAAACCTGCTTTGACTGCGGCGCGAAGAAAACGGTAAGGACGATTTACTACCCGAAAACATTTGCTGTTGCCGCTCAGGTTTATACCGGTAAAGCGCTCAAGCCTTCCGTAATCGTCAAAGACAGCGCCGGAAAAACGATTTCAAGCGCCAATTATACCGTGACCTACGCAAATAATGTTGCCATCGGTACGGCAACCGCGAAAGTTACCTTTAGGGGTAACTATTCAGGCACCAAGACGCTGATTTTTGCCATTGTACCTGCGCAGGTGTCAAAACCGAAAGCCACGCAGACCACGTCTACGGTCACTCTTTCATGGAGCAGGGTTGCCGGCTCGAATATGCGGTATTACGTTTTCTCGTATAATCCGGGCACGAAGAAGTACACATGCTTAGGCTACACGACCGGAACAAGCTATACAGTCAAGAAGCTTTCTTCGGGCACAACGTATTATTTTGCTGTTCAGGCGTACAACACGACCGCCAAAAAGTGGGGCAAGGTTTCGTCGGTTTTGACAACCGCAACAAAGCCCGGCACGCCGACGCTCAAAGCGGCTGCCGGAACGAGAAAGGCAACGCTTTCCTGGAATAAGCAAAACGGAGCGACCGGCTATCTGCTGTATATGGCAACGAGCAAGAACGGAAAATACACGAAAATTGCGACGCTCAAAGGCAACACCAAGGTCAGCTACACCAAAACGGGACTGACCAAGGGCAGATATTACTATTTCAAGGTTATCGCATACAAAACCGTTGGCAGCACGAACATTTACGGTGCGTATTCGTCGGTGAAGTATGTGAAAGTAAAATAAACAGAAAACGTCCGGTAAATTTTACTTCCGGGCGTTTCATTTTGTATCTGTCCTTGAATAAACTTACCCGGATCCCCTTTCAATGAAGGAATCCGGGCGATGCTTTTTTATTGCTGTTTGGCTCCGGGTCTGCCGCAGCACTTCTTGTACTTCTTGCCGCTGCCGCACGGACATGGATCGTTGACACCGATCTTGCCGGACTTCCTGACCGGACGCTTTTCTTCGGTGCCGTCTCCGCCGCCGCTTGTTGCGGTGACCTTGGAGACCTGTTCACGCTTGACTTCCTCGTCGGTTCTGAACTTGGCGGAAAGGACGATTCTGACCGTGTCTTCACGAATGGCATCGATCATGGCGTCGAACATATCGGCCGACTCCTCACGGAAAGCAACGATCGGGTCTTTC
>JALEYA010000015.1 GCA_022779945.1 Oscillospiraceae bacterium
TTGCAAAAATTCATGTCCGAGTGCGGTGTGGCCTCTCGGCGAAAAAGCGAGGAATTAATTGAAAGCGGTAAGGTCCGCGTCAACGGAGCCGCTGCTTCATTGGGAGACAAAATCAACCCGAAAAAGGATACCGTTACCGTAAGCGGGAAGAAAATTGTCAAGCAAAAGGAGCATAAGTATATTATGCTTCACAAGCCGCGCGGTTTTATTACGACGATGAGCGACGAAATGGAACGTAAATGTGTCGCGCAGCTGATTTCCGATGTTCCGCAAAGAGTTTATCCGGTAGGGCGGCTTGACCGAGAATCCGAGGGACTCTTGCTGTTTACCAACGACGGTGAATTTGCGAATGCCCTTACGCATCCGAAAAAGCACGTTTCAAAAACGTACCGTGTTACCGTAAGACCGGGCGTCACAGACGAACAGCTTTCGGCGATTACGGAAGGCATCATCATTGATGACCGGAAAACCGCTCCGGCGGAAGTCCGGGTTGTCACGAAAGAAGACAACAGGGTCGTGCTGGAAATTATTCTTTACGAGGGCAGAAACCGCCAGATCAGAAAAATGTGTGAGCAGTTGGATCTTGAGGTCGCAAGACTGAAAAGAACGGCGATCGGATCTGTGAAGCTCGGTATGCTCAAGCAGGGGGATTGGCGGGATCTGACCGAAGACGAAGTGAGAAAACTGATGATTGCCGCCGGACTTGAACGCAAGAAAAAATAACCGGACAAGCTTTGGTAAAATCATCAAAAACGTTTCCTGATATTTGACAAATCATACAAAAAGATATATAATTACTCTAATACGGACATTTATCCGATTTCGGAGGATTCATTCATGATCAGAAGCATGACAGGCTACGGCAGAGCAACGCAAACTGTCGGAGATTTCAATATTTGCGTAGAGTTAAAGAGTGTCAACCACCGTTTCCTTGAGTTTTCCGCAAGGGTGCCCAGACAATACGGTTTCCTGGAAGAAAAATGTAAATCATATGTTCAATCGATGGTTGCAAGAGGTAAAGTTGAGTGCTTTGTGATGATTGAAGCGCTCGGCGAATCGGACTGCACGGTGCAAATCAATCATTCGCTTGCCAAGGGATATATTGATGCGTTGAAGCAACTTTCCGAAACATACGGTCTTGCGGACGATGTCACCGTTTCTTCCGTCGCAAAGTATTCGGATATTTTTTCGGTCAGGAAAGCCGAAGCAGACGAAGAAGCTGTCTGGCAATGTGTCAGGACAGTCCTTGAGGAAGCGGTTTCCGCGTTCATTTCTATGCGGGAAAAAGAGGGAGAGAAACTGCGGGAGGATATTCTTTCCCGCTGTGATCTGATTCTTGACAATGTGTCTTTCATTGAACAGCGCTCACCCGAAACGGTCAAAGAGTATAACGAGAAGCTCCTTGAACGAATGAAAACCGTTCTGGACACGGCGCAGATCGACGAACAGCGAATCTTGCTTGAAGCGGCCGTTTATGCCGATAAGATTGCTGTTGCCGAAGAAACTGTCCGGCTACGCAGCCACATTTCGCAGATGAAGGAATTTCTTGAAAGCGATAAGGCGGTCGGACGAAAGATGGACTTCCTTGTTCAGGAATTCAACCGGGAAGCGAATACGATCGGTTCCAAGGCTCAGGACGTGGAAATTTCCAAGCGGGTGATTGACATCAAGGCAGAGGTTGAAAAAATCAGAGAACAGGTTCAGAATATTGAGTAACAGGTGATAACTATGAAGCTGATCAATATTGGTTTCGGCAACATGATCAATGCGTCAAGGCTGATTGCCGTTGTAAACCCTGATTCGGCACCGATTAAACGTCTGATTCAGGAATGTAAGGAAAAAGGCAGTCTGATTGACGCAACGCAGGGACGGCGCACGCGGGCTGTTATTATTACGGACAGCGACCATGTCATTTTATCCTATCTTCAGGCTGAAACCGTTGCCAACCGTCTGAACGGCGAAAATAACGAAATGTACGCAGAGGAAGAGGAAGATGAATAAAGGACAATTAATCGTAGTCTCCGGACCTTCCGGAAGCGGAAAAGATACCGTCATAAGTAAAGCGATCGAACGATTGGGAGAAAAGGCTTTTCTTTCCGTTTCCATGACAACCAGGAGAAAAAGAGGCAGTGAAACGGACGGCGTTGACTATTACTTTGTTTCCGAAAAAGAGTTTCTCGAGCACATCGAAAACGGGGATATGCTTGAATACGCAAAATACGGCTCCAATTACTACGGGACGCCCGCACAACCGATAAAAGATCGCATCGGTAACGGTGAAATCGTTTTTCTGAACATTGAGGTTCAGGGCGGCGCCTCTGTCAGAAAGCTGATACCGGAGGCTGTGAAAGTTTTTATCCTTCCTCCGTCGGTCAGAGAATTGGAAAGACGGCTGCGAAAGCGCGCCACCGAGGACGAGGAAGCGATACAAAAACGCTTGAAAATTGCCGAAGACGAAATGGAACGAGCGGTCGAATATGATTATATCGTGATCAATGATGATCTTGACGATGCTGTCGATGCCTTGATTTCAATTGTCAAAGGTCAGACTTCTAAAAATGATAATATTAATGAAATTATAAGAGAGGTATTTAGCCATGTTTAATCCTGATTTAAGAGACTTATTAAAAGATCACACAAGCCGCTATTCACTTGTTACGGCTGTTGCAAAACGTGCAAGAGAGGTTGCCGAAGACAAGGAACTGAAAGAAAAGTGCGGTACGGAAAAGCCGGTCACCTTTGCGCTTGATGAATTTCTGGACGGTGAGCTTGAAATCGTAGAGCCGGAAGAAATTCGGGACATCTGATGATTTAATCGAAAGGAAAGGAAAATGATATGGAACAGATTCTGGCTCTTGTTGCGGTTGAAAATGTTGCATATCATTTTGATATTTTATACGGATATACCATCCCGGACGATATCAGAGATCGGATCAAAATCGGTTCAAGAGTTCAAGTGAATTTTTCAAAAGGTAAATCGCAGAGACAGGGCTTTGTCTTTGGTTTTGCGACCCCCGAAACAGGTAAAAAATATAAGCCGATTTTAAAATTGCTCGATGAAGAACCGATCTTGAGCGAAGAAATGATTCGTATTGCCGTTTTTTTAAAAAAACGGTATTTTTGCACTTATTACGAAGCGGCCAAGGTTCAGATCCCGACCGGACTGAACAGGAAGATGAACGTCACCTATGTGGCGGTGAAAGACGGATTCGAGCTTGACAAGCTTTCGAAAAAAGAGAAGCAGGTATATGAATATATGCTTGAAACGGCTTCTTATCTGAAAAAGAATGACATTCTTACCGCTTGCGGACTCGATAAAAACGACTCCGTTCTGGAACACCTCACCTCAATCGGTGCTGTTGTGCGAAATTACGAGGCGGGGGAGAGAATCGGCAATATTTCCGTGAAAACCGTTTGCCTGAATATGGACGAAAGAGAGATTGACGAAGTTTTCGACACGTTGAGCGAAAAGCAGAAAAGCGTGGTCAACGTTCTTCGCGATGTCGGTTCTGCAAGCGTGAAAGAGGTCTGCTATTTTACGGGCGTGACCGCCGCAGTGGTCACAACGCTTGCCTCCAAGGGGATCGTCAGGGTGTTCGATGCCGAACGGTTCAGGATTCCGAAATCGGTTCTTGA
Source organism: Oscillospiraceae bacterium (assembly GCA_022779945.1). Taxonomy (GTDB): domain Bacteria; phylum Bacillota; class Clostridia; order Oscillospirales; family Acutalibacteraceae; genus UBA6857. The sequence continues at coordinate 3,637 of JALEYA010000015.1, forward strand.
GGCGGAAACGAAAAACGAAAGAATCGTGCTGACCAATCAACAGCAGGATGCGTATTGCAGGTTGTTGGACGAGTATCGGAAAGGCGCCGGCGTTTCGCTTCTGTACGGAATTACGGGAAGTGGCAAAACCTCCGTTTTTCTCAAGCTGATTGAAGACGTGATTGCGGACGGGCGGCAGGTGATCGTCATGGTTCCCGAAATCTCTCTGACGCCGCAGCTGATGGCCATTTTTAAGGCGAGGTTCCAAGACATTGTTGCTGTTTTTCACAGCGCGCTTTCCATGGGGGAACGCAAAGACGAGTATCGTCGAATCAAAGCGGGAAAAGCTAAAATTGTCGTCGGCACCCGTTCAGCGGTTTTCGCTCCGTTTGACGATATTGGTCTTATCGTCATGGATGAGGAACAGGAGCATACTTATAAATCTGAGTCTTCGCCCCGTTATCATGCAAGAGAGGTCGCAAAATTCCGGGCGGCACATCATAATGCACTTTTGCTTTTATCGTCGGCCACACCGAGCGTGGAATCGTTCAGCTGCGCTTTGTCCGGACGGTATCGGCTTCATAAGCTGACGAAGCGATATGGAACCGCCGTATTGCCCGACGTGTCGATTGTTGACATGAAAGCGGAGCGTTCGGCGGGCAATAAGCATTCGCTCAGCCGTGAGCTGATTGACTTAATACAGAATAATCTTAATGAGAACAAGCAGTCGATTCTTCTTATCAACCGGAGAGGGTACAATACGTTCGTGGTTTGCGATCACTGTTCAAATGTTGTGACCTGTCCGTCATGCAGTATTTCCATGACCTACCATTCGGCGAACAACCGACTGATGTGTCATTACTGCGGCTATTCAAGGGATTTTTCGACGCTGTGTCCCGTATGCGGCAAAAACAGTGTCCGTTATTCCGGGTACGGAACCCAACGGATCGAAGAAGAATTAAAATCGCTTTTTCCGACGGCGCGTGTGCTACGTATGGATACTGATTCCGCATCTTCCCGGCAGGCGTTCGAAAAAAATCTTTCCGATTTCGGAAACGGTGAATACGATATTATGCTCGGAACACAGATGGTGGCGAAGGGACTGAATTTTGAAGATGTGACATTAGTCGGTGTTATCAATGCCGACCAGCAGCTTCATAACGATGATTTCCGAAGTGAGGAGCTGACCTTTGATTTACTGACGCAGGTTGTCGGCCGCTCCGGCAGAGGAAAAAGCAAGGGAGTCGCTCTGATTCAGACGGAAACGCCCGAAAATAATGTAATTCAGCTTGCGAAAACGCAGGATTACGAGGCGTTTTACAAAGATGAAATTGAAATCCGCAAAGCTTTGACCTATCCGCCGTTTTGCGATATCTGTGCGGTGACGGCGACAAGTGAAAAGAAAGAGAAAGCGTATCTCGGCGCGAACACCTTTCTTGAAAGACTGCGAAAATATGCCGACGGAGAGTTCCGCGAACTGAAGCTGATCGTTTTTCCGCCGACGCCGCCGAGGATTTCTAAGGTAAATAATAAGTATAGATATAGAATAATAATAAAATGTAAAAACAGCGCACTTTTTAGGCAGCTGATATCAAAACTGCTGATCGAATGTTCAAAATGCTCTGTTTTTTCCGATGTCAGTTTTGTCGCTGACATCAATCCCGAAAGGTTGATTTAGGAGGTATAGTATGGCGATCAGAAATATTGTTACCGTTGAAGATCCTGTTTTAAGAAAGACAAGCCGGAAGGTTGAAAATTTTGATAAAAAGCTGTGGCAGCTTCTCGACGATATGAAAGAAACCTTAAAAAAGGCCGACGGTGCGGGGCTTGCCGCGGTTCAGGTCGGTATTTTAAGACGGGTTGTCATTGTTGATATTGATGACGGCAAGGGACTGATGGAGCTGATCAATCCCGAAATTGTTGAAGTATCCGAAGAAACCAACGAAGCCGAGGAGGGTTGTCTCTCTCTTCCGGGAGAATGGGGACTTGTCAAACGACCGAATGTGGTTACCGTCAAAGCGCAGGACAGAAACGGAAAATGGTGTCTTTTTAAAGGGGAAGGACTCCGTGCACGCTGTTTCTGCCATGAGCTCGACCACCTTGACGGTCATGTGTTTACCGATTTTGTTACCAAGATGCTGACCGAAGACGAAATCAGACGCTTACAGGAAGAAAGGCGCGGTGTATAAATGAAAATTGCTTTTATGGGAACTCCTGATTTTTCCGTTGACTGCCTGAAAGCGCTCAGCGAATCCAAACACGAGGTTGTCGGCGTATTTTGCCAGCCGGATAAGCCGGTCGGACGTAAACAGGAGCTGAAAATGCCGGACGTAAAAGTGGAAGCACTTAAACACGGTTACCGGATTTTTCAGCCGAAAACATTAAGAAACAGTGCGGGTGTGGAAATCTTAAAAGAAATACAGCCCGACCTTGTCGTTGTTGTCGCATACGGAAAAATCCTGCCGCCCGACTTTCTTGCTTTTCCGAAATACGGTTGCATCAATATTCATGCTTCGATTCTTCCGAAATATCGTGGTGCGTCGCCGATTCATTGGGCGGTCATCAACGGAGACAGCGAAACAGGTGTTACCAGTATGCAGATGGACGAAGGTCTTGATACAGGCGATATTCTTCTTGTTAAAAAAATTCCGATTGACATTAACGATACCACCGAGCGTATGTATGAAAAGCTTGCGCCGTTGGGAGCCGAAGTTTTGTTGGAAACGATTGATCTGATTGAAAAAGGTGAGCTTCATCCGATCAAACAGGACGAAAGCCGGGCGACAAGTGTCGGTCTGCTTTCGAAACAGCTTTCAGCTGTTGACTGGAATGACACCGCTTTGAATATTCATAATAAAATCCGAGGACTTTACAGTTGGCCCGGTGCAAGCACAACATTGAACGGCAAAATTTTAAAGCTTCATTCTTCGGCTCTTTCCGAGAAAAAGGGACATAATAAACCGGGTGAAGTGATCGAGAGTGACTCAACGCTGCTTGTGAACTGTGGGGACAATCAATGTCTTGAACTTCTTTCGGTTCAGCTTGAGGGTAAAAAACGTATGAAAGCCGCCGACTTTTTAAACGGCTGCAAAATCGGCCGCGGTACGTTTCTCGGTGACTGAGTTTTTAAAAATAAAGGAGATTATCGTATGTTTTATTATTGGCCGGATTATTACTATATTATTCTTGTTATACCGGCTCTGATTTTGTCCATGATTGCACAAATCGGAGTGAAATCAACGTATAAGCGTTATTCGAATATGATGAACAACCGCGGGCTTACCGGTGCCATGGCGGCGCAAAAAGTGCTGGCTTATTACGGGATTTATAATGTCCGGATCGAACAGGTATCGGGCAGTCTGACCGATCATTACGACCCGAGAGCCAATGTTATCCGACTTTCATCGGGTGTTTATTCCGGTTCGTCCATTGCGGCCGTCGGCGTCGCTTGCCATGAAGCCGGTCATGCGGCTCAGCACGCACAGAATTATGCACCGATCAAAATACGGAATTCCATCTTGCCGATTGCGAATATCGGCTCTTCCATGGGTATGATTCTTGCGGTTGTCGGCTATTTTTTAAGTTTCAGTTTTCTTGTCAATCTCGGCATTCTGCTGTTCGCATTTGTCGTTTTGTTTCAGCTTGTAACACTGCCGATCGAATTCAACGCTTCTTCAAGAGCGATCAAAGTGATTGACGAAACGGGACTTCTTGACAGTGACGAACAGCGAGGCGCGAAAAAAATGCTTGCCGCTGCAGCTATGACGTATGTCGCTTCCCTTCTTGTTTCGCTTATGTCGCTCATTCGTCTGATTCTCCGTTTCAATTCAAGAAGAGACTAAAAGGTGAAAACGATATGAAAGAAAATCCAAGGCGTCTTGCCTTCGATATCCTTTTTAAAATAGAAAAAGACAATGCATATTCAAATTTAATATTGGATGCGTTGTTACCGTCAAGCGGACTTGAAGCAAGAGATAAAGCTTTTGTTTCCGCTTTGATATACGGCGTTACGGAGCGCAGGCTGACGATTGATTATCAGCTTGCGCTGTATCTGGATAAGCCGCTGAAAAAACTGAAACCGCAGGTGCTGATTATTTTAAGGCTCGGCATGTACCAGCTTCTTTTTATGGATAAAATTCCCGACAGTGCCTGTGTAAATGAAAGTGTGAAGCTGACAAAAAGCTGCGGATGCGCATATGCGTCGTCGCTTGTCAATGCCGTACTTCGCAAATGTGCCAAAAATGGTCTTGTTCTTCCAAAAGAGGATTCTCCTGACTACATAAGCGTCCGGTATTCCTGCCCGTTGTGGCTATGCGAAAAATGGATCAATGAATACGGCTTGGACGACACAAAGGCTTTGCTTGACGCTTCCAACGGGTGTGTTGATACCGTGATTCGTGTCAATACGGTCAAAACCGACACGGATACGCTGAAAGCAATGCTCGGGAAAGAAGGCGTAAGCGTTTTTGACGGCTATGTTCCCGATTCCCTGATCCTTAAAGATTTCGGCGCTCTGGAAACGTTGAAAAGCTTTCGGGACGGCTTTTTTCATGTTCAGGATACGGCTTCCCAGCTTTGTGTGAAAGCCTTGAATCCGCTGCCCGGTCAGACGGTATTCGATGTCTGCTCCGCGCCCGGCGGAAAAGCGTTTACCGCCGCACAGCTGATGAAAAATTGCGGTAAGGTATTGGCTTTTGATATTTATGAGCACAGAGCAAAACTGATTGAAAAAGGAGCGAAACGGCTTGGACTCGGCATGATAAGTGCCGATGTCGGTGACGCGGCTGTTTTCAATCCGGAACTTCCGCAAGCCGATCGTGTTCTTTGCGACGTACCGTGCTCGGGGCTCGGTATTATCCGACGTAAGCCGGAAATCCGATATAAAGGTCAGGAAAGTCTGAAGGGTCTGCCCGATATTCAGCTGCAAATCCTGAAAACCGCTTCCGGATATCTGAAAATAGGCGGCAGGCTTGTATATTCGACCTGCACGCTGAATCGTGATGAAAACGAAGCCGTCGTTCACCGTTTTTTAAGCGAGAATTCAAGCTTTGTGTTGGCTGACGGCAACGATTCTATGCTGACTCTTATGCCGCATAAAAATAATTCAGACGGCTTTTTTATTGCCGTTCTTGAGAGGATCCGATAAAATGTCCGAAGATATCAAATCCATGACACTTGAGGAACTGACCGAAGAAATTGTTCTTCTGGGCGAAAAACGTTTTGTTGCCAAACAGATTTTTTCGTGGCTTCATGACAAAAGAGTGTCATCCTTTGACGAAATGACCGACATTTCAAAAGATTTGCGTCGAAAATTGAAAAATTTTTTTAAGATTTATGATTGTACTATTGAAAAAAAACTTTGTTCAGTGTATGATGATACAGTTAAGTATTTATATCGGCTTCATGACGGCGAATTGATTGAATCGGTCGTGATGAAGTATAAATACGGATATACGATCTGCGTATCCAGTCAGGTCGGCTGTAAGATGGGCTGTAAGTTCTGTGCTTCGGGGATTGCGGGCTTTGTCCGCAACCTTACCGCAAGCGAAATTCTTTCCCAGGTTTATAAAAGTGCCGCCGATCTGAAAATCCGGATTTCCCATGTCGTGATGATGGGTGTCGGAGAGCCGCTTGATAATTTCGACAATGTGATGAGATTTTTACATCTTGTTACCGACGAAAAGGGCATGAACCTCAGTATGAGAAACATTTCGCTTTCTACCTGCGGCGTCGTCAGCGGCATTAACAAGCTGAAAGAAAAAAAGCTTCAATTGACGTTGTCGGTTTCTCTTCACGCACCGAATGATGAGATCCGAAGCCGCACTATGCCGGTCAACGACAAATGGGGGATTGATGAACTCCTGCGTGCGTGCAGAAGCTATGCGAACGCTACTTCAAGAAGGATATCGTTCGAATACGCTATGATCGACTCGGTCAACGACAGCGACGCGTGTGCAAGAGAGCTTGCGTCCCGGCTTTCCGGAATGCTTTGTCACGTCAATCTGATTCCTGTCAACTCTGTTAAGGAAAGAGACTACAAAAGAAGCAACGATAAAAGGATCAAGTCCTTTATTGCAATTCTCGAAAAGAAAGGTATCACCGCTACCGTAAGACGGACGCTCGGAAGTGATATAAACGCCTCCTGCGGCCAGTTGAGACGCGGTCAGACAGCGGTTGAAAGAGAGGTATAAATATGAACACTGTCGGTTCTTCGGATATCGGAAAAAAAAGAGTCCGGAATGAGGATTCTTTCCGCTTCGGTCAATGCGAGGACGGCGTTGTTTGGGCTGTTGTATGCGACGGAATGGGCGGAGCAAAAGGCGGTCAGACTGCCAGCACGATTGCGACCGATATGGTCGGACGGAAAATTGAAAAATGCTACAACAAGCTGATGACGGATCTGTCAATTGAAAATCTCCTGCTTTCGGCTATCACAACGGCAAATGTCGCCATTTATGACCGTGCCGTTTCGGACGAATCGCTTGAAGGCATGGGTACAACGATCGTATCCTGTATCATAAAAAATGATATTGCCTGTATCGCGCACGTCGGAGACAGCCGCGCTTACATCATCAGTGACGGTGCCATCCGCCAGATTACAAGAGACCATTCTCTCGTGCAGGAAATGTTTGACAAAGGACAACTGACAAAAGAGCAGTTTGACCATCACCCGAATAAAAATATTATCACTCGTGCGCTCGGAATCAACGAGGAAGTCGATATCGACTTTGATTCGGTTGACGTAAAAAGCGGCGACGTCATTATTCTTTGCACCGACGGACTGTGCGGATGTGTTTCGGATAAAGATATGCTCTGTACATATCTCGACAGTGATTTTGACAATCTTGCGGCTAAGTACATTGAATTAGCCAACAACAACGGCGGACGGGATAATATCACCGTTGTTGCCGTAAAATGTTAAGTAAGTATATAATTTAAATAATATAAAATTGCAGCCTGTTTGCTGCCTTGAGGAGACTGTAACATGGAAAATTATGTTGGAAAAAGATTGGACGGCCGATATGAAATTATGGAGATTATCGGCGTCGGCGGCATGGCCGTTGTCTATAAGGCTTTCGATAATATCGATAACAGAATCGTTGCCGTAAAAATTCTGAAAGATGAGTTTCTCGCCAATGAGGATTTCCGCCGCCGATTCAAAAACGAATCCAAAGCGATCTCTGTCCTCTCCCATAAGAATATCGTAAAGGTATATGATGTAAGCTACGGAGACAGACTCCAGTACATAGTGATGGAATATGTCAACGGAATTACGCTGAAGGAATACATTGAACAGCAGGGAACGATCAACACAAGAGAAGCGGTATATTTTGTGACGCAAATTCTCAGAGCGCTGCAGCACGCTCACGATAAAGGGATTGTTCATCGCGATATTAAGCCGCAAAACATTATGCTTACATCCGACGGAACCATAAAAGTGACGGATTTCGGTATCGCCCGGTTCAGCAGAAGCGAAACCGAAACCATGAACGGTCAGGCAATCGGCTCCGTTCATTATATCAGCCCGGAACAGGCCAAAGGCAGTGTTACCGATGCGAAAACCGATATCTATTCGGTCGGCGTCGTGCTTTACGAAATGCTGACCGGAAAGCTTCCGTTCCAGTCGGAAAACGCGGTTTCCGTTGCCCTTATGCAGCTTCAGAACGATCCCGTTATGCCGCGTGAAATCAATCCCGATATTCCCGTCGGTCTTGAGCAGATCATTCTCAGAGCGATGCAGAAGAATCTGAACGACCGCTATCAGTCGGCTTCCGAGATGCTGATGGATATCGAAAAATTCAAGAATAATCCGAATATTAAATTCGACTATTCCTATTTTGTTGACAGTCAGCCCACAAAATATGTTTCAACCGGAGCCGAAGCCGGTGCTCCCGTCGATCCGGAACCCGAACCGGAACCGGAAGAGCCGAAGACAGTCGAACCGATTGAAGATAACGACTATGACGAGGATAATGTGGTAAGCGAAAAATCGAAGAAGCGTACAATCGCCGTCCTTTCGGGCGTCCTTGTTGTCGTTGTTATTTTTGCCGCGGTATTGTTTGCCGTTTTTGCTTCCGGCGGCGGCGGATATAAGGTGCCGCATCTTGTCGGTATGAACTTTACAGAAGATGTCATGAACAATGAAGAGTATTCAATGTTTCAGTTTGAAATCATCGATGACAATGACAGTGACGAAGATCCGGGAACGATTTTGTCCCAGGATCCGAGCCGCGGCAAGCTTGCACGAGGCGGAAAAATCACATTGACTGTTGCAAAAGCAGGAACCGAAGTGAAGGTTCCCGACGTTTACGGTTATGAATACACCTCTGCCGAAAGAATGCTCAAAAGCGAGAACTTTGAGGTCACGATCGTCAAGGAAAACAGCGACACAAAAGACCCCGGTACCGTAATCAGAACAAGTCCGGCAAGAGGCGAAATGGCTGAAGCGGGCGCGCTTATCACTTTATATGTGGCAACGAATGAAGAAACCGAGCCGATTGATGTTCCTGATCTTTTAGGCAAAACCGTAGAAGAAGCTGAAAAAATCTTGGAAGGTGTCGGTCTTGTACTTGATGCCGATGCAACGGAATACAGAGCCAGTTCCTCCAAAAAGGGCACTATTGTCGGCTATGACTATGTAGGGGAGCAGGTTCTTCCCGGAACGGCAATTGCTGTTTATGTCAGCACGGGCGTTGTACCGCAGACGGCTGATACTTCGGGTGATGCACAGGAAAAGACAACGGCGGGTACAACTGCGAACACAACGACTGATACGAACGCCAACACCACGAGGGTGAATAATTCGACTGCACCTTCAACGCAGGCTTCGACGCAGCGACCCACACAAACTCCATCAACAAGTAAGCCGACAACACCTCAGACTTCAAAGCCGACCCGGCCTTCGACAAATAAGCCGACCGAGCCCTCGTCACAGAAGCCGACAGCTCCGTCGACGCAAGCTCCTACTCAGGCTCCGACTCAGCCGTCAAGCGAAAAGCCGGTTGAACCTTCGGTACCGTCTTCGCATGTAACAACTACCAAGCGTGAAACGACCCATCCGTCGACCCCGCAGATCGAAGAATAACGGCTATGGAATACAACGGACTGATTATGAAAGGAATCGGCGGTTTCTATTATGTAGAGACCGCCGACGGCATATTTGAGTGTAAGGCAAAGGGGAAATTCAGAAAAGAACGGATTGTCCCGCTTGCCGGAGACAGGGTGAAAATTACCGTCAGAGACGGCAAAGAGAATACAATAGACGAAATTTTTGAGCGAAAGAATTGCTTGAAAAGACCGCCTGTTGCCAATATTGACACGTTGATGATTGTTGTTTCGGTTGCGGATCCTGCACCGAATACACTTGTGATTGATAAAATGACCGTGCTTGCCGAAAAGAACCATATCGAACCGGTAATCGTGATTACCAAAACCGATCTTGGCTCTTTTGACGGGCTTTCTGAAATCTACACCAAAACCGGCTACCGTGTGATTCCGGTTTCCGGTAAGACAGGCGAGGGCGTTCATGAAGTCAAAATGCTTTTGAAAAACCATCTGACGGCCTTTACGGGCAATTCAGGTGTCGGAAAGTCAACGCTGATCAACGCGGTTTGTCCCGGACTGTTTCTTGAGACGAATTCGATCAGTACAAAATTAGGGCGCGGCAGACATACCACAAGACAGGCGGAGATTTTTCATGTTGCCGACGGTCTGGTAATTGACACGGCCGGCTTTTCTTCGCTTGATTTTATCGGCGAAGACGTCATTCTGAAAGATGATTTACAATACTATTTTCCTGAGTTTGATCAGTATTTGGGTCAGTGTCAATTTGTTTCGTGCGCTCATGTTAAAGACAAAGGCTGTAGAATCTGTGAAGCCGTGCAAAACGGCGACATCAGTAAAAGCCGGCATGAAAGCTATATTGCGCTCTATAACGAGGTAAAAGACATAAAAGAGTGGCAGCTTTGACAAAACGGTAACAAAACCGGTGTAAATCCGTATAATGTATTGAGCTGAAAAAGCCAATACTTTATGTGAGGATGATCGCCGTGTCCCGTTCGAACGTCAAAAGCAAGGGGCTTGTTTTTGCTGCCTTCGGAGCAGGATTGCTTCTTGCTCTTTGCTTCCCGACGAAGATCATGCTCTTCATCCTTGCAATCATGCTTGTCATACTCGGTGTCATGTGCTGTACGAGGTGACAAATTGCGGAGGGTTGTCAATGAAAGTAGTTGTCGTAAGAAGTCCGAAAATTTTAAGAGGCTTATTGAAGCTGATTTTTAAAATCAAAGATGAATAATTGTCTGAGCAGGCGGTTGCCTGCCTTTTTCTGTTTATATGATAAATGCAGACTTGATTTTTTTGGCAAAATAGTGTAAATTATATAAGTATGCGAAAATTTTCAAACTCAATATTTGGTGTTCGTATTGAAAAATAACAGCCGATTTTGTACGGCGATAAAAGATTCAGGAAGGATTTGTTATAATATGGCGAAAAAGAGCGGCTATACCGACCAGGATATAACCAAGCTTGAAGGACCGGATCAGGTTCGGCTTCGTCCGGCGGTAATTTTCGGTTCGAATGGCATAGAAGGCTGTGAACATTCGATTTTTGAGATTCTTTCCAACGCAATCGATGAGGCGAGAGAAGGCTATGGAAACCGGATCGTTGTCACAAAATACCTTGACGGCTCCATTGAAGTGCAGGACTTCGGAAGAGGCATTCCCGTCGGATATAACGACAAATACGACCAATACAACTGGGAGCTTGTTTTTTGTGAGCTTTACGCCGGCGGTAAGTACAATAACAACACCGGCGGAAGCTATGAATATTCGTTAGGTCTCAATGGTCTCGGTCTTTGCGCCACGCAGTTTGCAAGTGAATACATGGATGCCGAAATCAAAAGTGACGGTCACCGATACACCCTGCACTTTGAAAAAGGCTTTAACATAGGCGGACTTCATGATGAACCGTACGGCAAGCGTGATACGGGTTCAAGAACCCGCTGGAAACCCGACCTTGAGGTGTTTACCGATATTGATGTCTCTCTTGATTATTTCAAAAACGTGCTTCAGAAGCAGGCAATTGTCAATAGCCGCATCCGTTTTATTCTTAAAAACGAGATCAAGGGCGGTTTTGAGACCTTTGAATTTTACTATGAAAACGGCATCAGCGATTATGTAAAAGAAATCGCCGGTGAGGACGCGATGTCGTCCGTTCAGTACTGGCAGGCGGAAAGAAGCGGCAAAGACCGTGAGGATTTGCCCGAATATAAGGTCAAGCTGAATGTTGCGCTGACATTTTCGAATAAAAAGCAGCTGATCGAATACTATCATAACTCAAGCTGGCTCGAGTTCGGTGGCGCACCCGACAAGGCGGTCACCAACGCTTTTGTCTATGCGATCGACTTATATCTGAAGCAAAACAATAAGTACACAAAGGCTGACAGCAAAATCAAGTTTCAGGATGTTGCCGACTGTCTGATTCTCGTTTCCTCCTCCTTTTCCACGGAGACGTCCTACCTCAATCAGACGAAAAAAGCCATCACCAATAAGTTTATTCAAGAGGCTATGACCGAGTTTTTACGTCATCAGCTTGAGGTGTACTTCATCGAAAATAAAATGGAAGCGGATAAAATCTGCGACCAGGTACTTGTCAATATGCGCTCGCGAATCAAAGCGGAAAGCACCAGACAGAACCTGAAAAAGACTCTTGCCGCTTCAACGGATGTAACAAACCGAGTACAGAAATTCGTTGACTGCCGAAGCCGTGACGTAAGTGTGCGTGAGCTTTTCATCGTGGAAGGTGATTCGGCTCTCGGTGCCTGTAAGCAGGCCAGAGACTCGGAATTTCAGGCGATTATTCCGGTAAGAGGTAAGATTCTCAACTGCCTGAAGTCCGAATACGAAAAGATTTTCAAAAGCGATATCATTACTGACCTTATCCGTGTGCTGGGCTGCGGTGTTGAAGTCAGGACAAAAGCATCTCAGAATAAAAATATGGTGTCGTTCAGCCTTGATAAGCTTCGCTGGAGCAAAATAATCATCTGTACCGACGCGGACGTTGATGGTTATCAGATCAGAACGCTTATTTTAACGATGATTTATCGTCTGATGCCGACTCTCATCAGTGAAGGAAAGGTGTTCATCGCCGAATCTCCGCTTTATGAAATTACAAGCGGCAATCAGACATGGTTTGCCTATACCGAAAAGGAAAAGACGGATGCGTTAGCTGAAATCGGGGACGCGAAATACACCGTTCAGCGTTCAAAGGGTCTCGGTGAAAACGATGCCGAGATGATGAATCTTACCACGATGAATCCGGCGACAAGGCGGCTTATTAAAATCGAGCCTGCCGATGCCGAAGCAACCGCGGAAAAATTTGACCTGCTTCTGGGCGACAACCTCGCGGGCAGAAAGGAGTATATAGCGAATTTCGGTCACCTGTACATTGACATGACCGATGTAAGCTGAGTTTGATATGGCAAGAAAAAAGAAAAACGAAAAGAAAGATGATGAAAATCTTCTTTTGAACACCCATATTGCCGACGCCGGCGAGGTGATAGACCAACAGATTGTGGACGCACTCGAAATCAACTATATGCCCTATGCCATGAGCGTTATCCTGTCGAGAGCGATTCCCGAAATCGACGGTTTTAAGCCCTCCCATCGAAAGCTTTTGTATACGATGTATAAGATGAACCTGTTAGGCTCGTCAAGAACCAAGTCCGCTAACATCGTCGGACAGACCATGCGGCTCAATCCCCACGGCGATGCTTCCATTTACGAAACGATGGTACGACTTGCCCGTGGCAACGAGTCTCTTCTGAATCCGTACGTTGATTCAAAGGGTAACTTCGGCAAGGCGTATTCAAGAGATATGCATTATGCCGCCGCAAGATATACGGAAGCGAAGCTGGAACCGATCTGTAACGAACTTTTCCGTGATATTGATAAAAATACGGTTGATTTTGTCGATAACTACGACAGCTCGACCAAAGAGCCATCCCTTCTTCCCGTGACTTTCCCGTCAATTCTTGCGAACGTCAGTCTCGGAATCGCTGTCGGTATGGCAAGCTCGATCTGTTCATTCAATTTAACCGAACTTTGCGAAACGACAATTGAACTGATTAAAAATCAGGATCATGTTGTGATTGACACCATGCCGGCCCCCGATTTTGTCGGCGGCGGAACAATTCTCTATGACCGCAAAAATATGCAGGAGATTTACGATACCGGCAGAGGCGGCATCAAGGTCAGAGCCAAGTATACCTACGATAAATCCTGCAACTGTATCGATATCAAGGAGATTCCGCCGACGACGACAGCGGAAGCGATTATCGACAAAATCATCGAGCGTATCAAAGCCGGTACGCTCAAGGAAATCAGTGATATAAGAGATGAAACCGATAAGAGCGGTCTGAAAATTACAATCGATTTAAAGCGCGGTGTTGATGCGGACAAGCTGATGCAGAAGCTTTATAAAATGACCCCGCTTGAAGACACCTTCTCGTGCAACTTCAACGTGCTGATTGACGGCTCGCCGAAGGTGCTCGGGGTAAAAGAGCTTCTTCTCGAATGGATCCGCTTCCGGGGCCGCTGTGTTTACCGCCGTATCAGCTTCGATCTGCAAAAGGCAAAGGATAAGCTTCATCTTTTAAAGGGTCTTGAGAAGATTTTGCTTGATATTGATAAGGCGATTGCCATTATCCGTAAGACCGAGGAAGAAAGCGATGTTGTGCCGAATTTGATGGTCGGCTTCGGAATCGATAAGATTCAGGCGGAATATGTAGCCGAAATCAAGCTGCGTCACCTCAACCGTGAATACATCATGAAGCGGTTAAAGGATATCGAAGAACTGGAAAAGTCGATTGCCGATATGGAGGACACGCTCTCGAGCAAGGCGAAAATCCGAAAGGTCATCATCAAAGAGCTTGAGCAGGTCATCAAAAAATACGGTGCCGAACGCAAGAGCGATATTCTTGAAGTCAGCGAAATTGAAAGCGTCGAGTCGGTCGAGGAAATTCCCGATTATCCGGTTACGGTTTTCTTTACCAAGGACGGCTATTTCAAGAAAATCACGCCGCAGTCGCTTCGTATGAGCGGAGAGCAGAAGCTCAAGGAAAACGACGTGATTATTGAAACGATTGAAACGACGAACAATAAGGAGCTTCTGTTCTTCACCGACAAATGCCAGGTCTATAAAGCCAAGGTGGATGACTTCCCGGATACGAAAGCGAGCGTTCTCGGCGATTATGTACCCTCAAAGCTTGAAATGGAAGAGGGCGAAAATACCGTTTACTGTGCCGTACTTGACGAAAAAGGAACCGGCTTTATGCTTTTCCTTTACGAAAACGGTAAGCTTGCGAAAGTCAGCCTTTCGTCGTATCTGACCAAGACGAACCGTAAAAAGCTCATTAAGGCGTACAGTGATAAATCACCGCTTGCGGCGATCATGCAGATTGAGTCCGACCGTGAGATCGTTATTGAAACGACAGGCGGACGGTATTTGCTGTTCAACACGGAAATTGTGCTGCCGAAAGCGATGAAAGATACGATCGGTGTGTCCTGCTTCACGCTCAAACGTAATAATAAAATTGCCGTCATGCGTGAGCACAAGCAAGGCGAATTTGTCAAAGATAACCGTTACAAAGCAAAATCACTTCCGTCAACGGGCGCACTTCTTTCTACCGAGGATGCCGCACTGAAAAACAATTTCACGCTTGACGGCTTCGATGCATAAAAAGGTAATCGCCGCATTGTGACTGATGTCCGCTGCGGCGATTATTTCACTTTTTGTGTGCTTCGCTTTGCTTGACGGCAAGTTCATCGCACCGCTCATTCTCGGGGTGACCTGCATGACCTTTTATCCATTCGATTGTGACTTCGTGGCGGTCGATAAGATTTAACAGTTCGTCCCAGAGCTCAGGATTCAGAGCGGGCTTTTTGTCTTTTTTTCGCCAGCCGTTTTTCTTCCAGCTTCTTGCCCAGCCGAGATTGATTCCGTTGGCAACGTACTGAGAATCGGTGATAACGGTCACGTCGCATTTTTCTTTGAGTGCCTTGAGTCCTTCGATAACGGCGGTAAGCTCCATGCGGTTGTTGGTGGTCTGCGCTTCGCCCCCGGAAAGCTCTTTTCTTTTTCCCTGATAGTCGAGGATGGTTCCCCAACCGCCGGCGCCGGGGTTGCCCGAACAGGCGCCGTCCGTATATATGGTGACTTTTTTCATGTGTTTGCTCCTATGCTCTGCGTTAAAACGGATTGAGGATATTTTACCACAAATTTTTCCGTTCGGCAAGCACTTTGCGGTTCAATTCTTGACTTCTTGCTTAAAGAATTGTATAATAACAAATACTTTATTAGGATGGGTTGGTTTGTGGCTTTTTTCCTGCAAACCGTTTTCGGATACATATTTTATCAAAAAAGGAGTGTTATACCTTATAATGACAGCGAAGAATGCACCTGCGGCAACTGCAAAGCCGCAAAAGAACACGTCGAAAGGTGCGGCAAAAAACAATCAGAAGAATAATCAAAAGAATAACCCGAAAAACAACAGAACCAAAAGAACGAAAACTGCTTCCAAACCGCAAGGCAGCAAGGCAGTGACCGCTTCAAAAGCGGCTAAGCCCGATAAGGCGCAAAAGCCGCAAAGTAAGAGCAAAACAGCGGGAAAAAGAAAGACTTCCCGTAAAAACAGTCCCGCCAAAGCCAAGCCGGTTAGAATTTCTTTCCTCGGCGGTATCAATGAGGTCGGAAAGAATATGACCGTATTTGAATATGAGGACGACATGATAATCGTCGACTGCGGTCTTGCCTTCCCGGACGAGGAAATGCCGGGTATCGACCTTGTTATTCCGGATTTCAGCTATGTTATCAATAACGCCGACCGGATCAAGGGTGTTGTGATCACGCACGGACATGAGGATCATATCGGCTCTCTTGCTTATCTTATGAAAAGCATCAACGTTCCGGTTTACGGAACGAGACTTACGATAGGTCTTGTTGAAGGGAAACTCAAGGAGCATAATCTGCTTGCAAAGGCGAAGCTGAATACCGTAAATCCCGGTGAGCACATCAGCCTCGGAAAATTTGACGTCGAATTTATTCATGTCAACCATTCAATACCCGATGCGGTCGCTCTTGCCATCAAATTCGGCTCTCAGACGATCATTCACACAGGCGACTTCAAGATTGACAGCACGCCGATTGACGGCGGAATGATCGATCTTGCAAGATTCGCCGAACTCGGCAATGAAGGTGTCCTTTGCATGATGGCGGATTCAACAAACGCCGAACGTCCCGGATACACCGAAAGTGAAAGCAAGGTGGGCGAGTCGTTTGAACTTCTGTTCAGAAAGGCAGGCAGCCGAAGAATCATCGTTGCGACCTTTGCTTCAAATATTCACCGTGTACAGCAGATCATCAATGTTGCCGAGGCACTCGGAAGAAAAGTTGCTCTTTCAGGAAGAAGCCTTGAAAACGTTGTCAATATCGGCCGCGAGCTTGGCTATCTGAAAGTACCCGAGGGTATCATCATCGACCTTGACATGATTAAGAAATATACCGACGATCAGTTGGTGCTCATCACAACGGGAAGCCAGGGCGAGCCGATGTCCGCTCTTACGAGAATGGCTTTTTCCGACCACAGAAAGGTCGCCATCACACCGCATGACTATGTGATTATTTCCGCAACGCCGATTCCCGGTAACGAAAAGACCGTAAGCCGTGTTATCAATGAGCTGATGAAGCTCGGTGCGGAGGTTGTATACGAAAAAATGTATGATGTTCACGTTTCGGGACACGCCTGCCGTGAGGAACTCAAGCTCATGCTCGGCATCGAGAAGCCGCAGTATTTTATTCCCGTTCACGGCGAGCAGAAGCATCTTCTCAAGCATGCTCTTCTTGCCGAGTCCATGGGCGTTGATAAGAAAAATATCATGGTTGTCGATAACGGTGTACAGATTGAAGTGACACCGGGAGGAATCAAAAAGGTGGGTACCGTTCCTGCCGAGGGTGTCTTTGTTGACGGACTCGGCGTCGGCGATGTCGGAAGCATTGTCATCCGTGACCGTAAGCATCTGGCTCAGGACGGTATTATCATAATCGTAGCCGCTCTTGACGGCGTGACAGGGGATCTTGTATCCGGCCCCGACGTTGTTTCAAGAGGCTTCGTTTATGTCAAAGAAGCGGAAGATCTGATCGGTGAAGCGAGAGATACCGCTTATCGCTCAATTATGAGAAATGGGGATAAAAATTGGACTGCCGTAAGAAATCGCGTTCGTGACGATGTTTCACGGCTTATGTATGAACGAACCAAAAGAAGCCCGATGATTTTGCCGATTCTCATTGAAGTTTAATTTTAAGAAAGGACGGCGCAAGGGCAGTCGATCTGTTTTGCCCGTGTTGGATTTAAAATGAAAAGCTTGTGGAAAAAATATGACACCTCGGTGATTGCCGTACTCGTCAGTGTTGTTTTTATTCTGATAACGGCCTTTTTTAACTATTATCTGGCAATTGCGGAGATTCTGATTCTCGGACTCCTTGTCTGGTCAAAAATTGCATATTCACAGAACGTCCGGCAAAAGCTTTTATATAACGTACAGGCAGTCGCCGATACGCTTGATTTTGAGCAGGGCAAGGCCTTTGAAAAGTTGAAGGTTGCCTGCGCCTTTGTCGAAGAAAACGGAAGCATCATCTGGTTTAACGAAAGCTTTAAAAATACATTTTGTATTGATGAAACCACACCGGTGCTTTCGCTCAAACAGCTTTTAAAGAAAGATAACCTTTCCAAGATTTTTGAAGGCAAGGGCTTTCGGGTAAAGGTTGACAGTCAATGCTTTGCGGTCTACACAAGCCTTGTAAAGCTTGAAGAGGAAAACGCCTATCTGCTATATCTTTTTGATGAAACAAAGCTTCGTTTAACCGAAAAAGAATACTACGAATCAAGACCGTCCATCATGCTTTCCGTCATCGACAACTCCGATGAGATCTATCAGAGATTCAAGGAAAGCGACTGTGCCGCTGTTTTTAGCAAGATTGAACAGATGATTGACGATTGGGCTTCGGGCTACGGCGGACTATGCCGCAAGTTTTCGAATGCCAGAATGATGATTGTCGTCGAAGAACGCGGACTTCAGAAAATGATTGCCGATAACTTTTCGATTCTTGAAAAAATACGCAATCTGACGTATGACGGAAAACCGACGGAGCTGACCCTTTCAATCGGTGTCGGTAAGGAACAGTCGCTCAATTCGTCCAACGACTCCGCAAAGCAGGCGCTTGATATGGCGCAAAGCCGCGGCGGTGATCAGGTAGCCATCAAGCACGAAGCGCAGTATAAATTTTACGGCGGCGTTTCGGCGGGATTCGAAAAGAAAAACAAGGTCAGAACCCGACTGATTGCAAAAACGATCGCCGGAATCATCAAAGACAGTGACAATGTACTTGTTATGGGTCATCGATTTTCCGATTTTGACGCCTTCGGAAGCGCGGCGGGTATATACAGTATAGCAAGAAACTTCGGTGTTCCGGCAAATGTTGTGGTGGACAAGAAAACCTCTCTTGCCAAGCCTTTGATTGAGCGATTCGAGGACAATAAATATCCGGATATGATCATCTCCCCCGATAAAGCACCCGATAAAGTCGGTGAAAACACGCTTGTCGTCGTTGTTGATACGCACAAGCAAAGCTTTACCGAGTGTCCGGAGCTTGTCGATAAAGCGGGTCGGGTCATGGTTATCGATCATCACAGGAAAAGTGTCGGATTCATTGAAAATACTGTTGTGTTTTATCATATGCCGAATGCTTCTTCCGCCTGCGAAATGGTGACGGAGCTTGCGGAATATGTGGACAGCAAGCCGGTTATCGATTCGCTTGTCGCTCAGGCACTTTTGGCCGGTATTATGCTCGATACCCGGAATTTTGTTATCCGTTCGGGTGTCAGAACCTTTGAAGCGGCGGCATACCTGAAAAGCAGAAGTGCTAACACCGTCGAAGCGAAAAAACTGTTTTCGAACGATATGGAAATTTTCCGCCGTCGTAACAATGTCATTGATTCGGCTGAACGGTACCGTGAGTTTTGCGCGATTTCGGTTGCGGAAATGCAGACACCGGATATTCGTCTCGTCACTTCTCAGGCCGCCGATGAAATGCTCAATATCGAAGGCATCAAGGCTTCGTTTGTCCTTTATAAAAACGGTGACGAGATTAATATTTCCGCTCGTTCGTTCGGAGAAGTTAATGTACAGCTGATTATGGAAACCTTGGGCGGCGGCGGACACCAGGCAATGTCTGCGTGCCAGTTAAGCTCATCGGATATGAAAACCGCAAGGCAAAAGCTTGAAAAAGCGATTGACAAATACATCGATAAATATATGAATACCGATTCCGAAAGCTGATTTCGGTTCGAATAAATTGGCCGTTTCGAAAGAAACCGGGCCGGATTGGAGAAGTAATATGAAAGTAATTCTGAAACAGGACGTAAAGGGACTTGGAAAAAAAGGTGAGCTTGTCAACACCTCGGACGGTTACGCAAGAAACTTTCTTTTCCCGCGTAAGCTTGCCGCAGAGGCAAATGCCCAGGCGATGTCCGAAATGAAAAATAAGCAAAATGCCGAACGGTTTAAAATTGAAACCGAAACCAAGGCAGCGAAAGAAACCGCCGCAAGAATCAGCGGCAAAACCATTAAAATCACCGCAAAAGCCGGTCAGAACGGGAAGCTTTTCGGTTCGGTCACCTCAAAAGAGATTGCCGAAAAGCTCAAGGAAGCTTTTTCAATTGACGTCGACAAGAGAAAGATCGTTGTTGACGATATCAAGCAATTCGGAACGTATGAGTTTGAAGTGAAGCTTTATCAGGGGATTTCCGCGAAGCTTTATGTTTCGGTCGGTGAATAAGAATGCAGTCGGATAAAGCAATTTTAAGCCTTGACGACATTTCGATGCCGTTCAGCCTTGAAGCCGAACAGGCTGTTCTGGGCTGTATTCTGATCGAACCGTCCTGTATTTCGCAGGTGCTGATTATGATAAAGCCCGAATACTTCTATCTTCCTCAGCATAAGGCGATTTTTACCGTCATGCAGGAGATCGACACAATCGGCGGAAAAGTCGATCCTCTGATCGTTCTTGAACGGCTGAAAAACGATAAGGTATATGACGACGCTACGGGCAAGACGTATCTTTATCAGCTTGCTCAGGCGGTTCCGTCAACGGATAACGTCGAAAGCTATTGCAGGATCATACGGGAAAAGTTTTATATCCGTACGCTTATTTCTGTATCGAAGGACATCATTGAGGATTCGGTCTCGTCCGATTCTTCGGCGGATCTGCTTCTTGATTCCGCCGAGCAACGGATTTATGATATCCGTCAGGGACGAGTTTCAAGCGGTCCGACAAGAATCGGCGATATTATTGTCAACGATGTCTATGACAAGCTTCAGAAGCTAAGCTCGGAGGACGCCGAACAGTATAAAGGCTATACGACCGGCTTTTCCGATCTTGATAAAGTCATTACCGGACTGAACCGCTCCGACCTTGTAATTATCGGTGCCCGTCCTGCGATGGGTAAAACGAGCCTTGCACTGAATATGGCAAGAAATACGGCTCTTTTAGGCAAGAAGAAGGTTTTGTTCTTCTCGCTCGAAATGACCAAGCAGCAGCTTGCCGAACGTGTGCTGTCAACAGAAGCCAGAGTTCATAGCACGAAGATGAGAACCGGTGAAATCACGGGCG
This sequence comes from Oscillospiraceae bacterium, assembly GCA_022779945.1. Taxonomy (GTDB): domain Bacteria; phylum Bacillota; class Clostridia; order Oscillospirales; family Acutalibacteraceae; genus UBA6857. The sequence goes on from JALEYA010000015.1 coordinate 24,343, forward strand.
AAGAGTGGGAACGGCTTGCGACGGCAACCGCTATACTCAGTAAGGTCGATTTGTATTTCGATGATACGTCGAATATGACCGTTCCCGAAATGAAGTCGAGAATCCGCCGTCTGCGTGATGTGGATGCTGTGTTTGTCGACTATCTTCAGTTGATGAAAAGCGGTGTCAGAAGCGATAACCGTGTCCAGGAGGTTTCGGAAATTACAAGAAGTCTGAAGCTGATGGCGAAAGACCTGAATATTCCGGTTGTGGTGCTGGCTCAGTTGGCAAGAACGACTGAGGGTCGCGGAAAGTCTCACCGACCCCAGCTTGCCGATCTTCGTGAATCCGGCTCCATTGAGCAGGATGCGGATATTGTCATCATGCTTTACCGTGAAGAATACTATGACAGTGAAAAAGAGCACGACGACGAACCGGACGAGCCGAAGCCGACCGTCAATAAAGTTGAATTTATTATTTCCAAAAATCGTCATGGTCCGACGACGACCGTTGAGGCGATGTGGAACGGTGACTATACCATGTTTTCCAATCTGGAGAAACTTCACAATGATATGTAAAATCAGACAAACGATCAAAAAATACAAGATGCTTTCATCGGTAAAATCCGTAGCTGTCGGTGTTTCCGGCGGTGCGGATTCCGTTTGTCTTTTACATTATTTAAGTACAATTAGACAAGAGTATGATATCATACTCAAAGCCGTGCACGTCAACCACAATATCAGAGGCGAGCAGGCACAAAGAGACTGTAACTATGTAAAAAAACTGTGCGAAAACCTCGATGTTGAGCTTCTGGTTTTTTCAGTTGATGTTCCGTCTCTGGCTTCGGAAAAAGGCATGGGTATGGAAGAATGCGGCAGGTATGTACGATATGATTGCTTTCGCAAGGCCGGGTGTGATGCTGTCGCCGTTGCCCACACGCTTTCGGACAGCATTGAAACCATGCTTTTCAATTTTGCAAGAGGAACGGCGTTAAAAGGTGCTTGCGGTATTCCGCCGAAGCGTGACAATATCATAAGACCGCTTATTCACTGTTCAAGAGATGAAATTGAACACTATTGCGAAGAAAACGGTCTTACCTATGTCACGGACAGCACCAATCTTCTTGATGAGTATGCGCGAAACAAGATCCGTCACCACGCAGTGCCGGCGTTAAAGCAGGTCAATCCCGAGCTTGAAAAATGTGCTGTACGTTTTTTTGAAAGTGTGAGCATGGCTTCGGATTATATTGAACAAAGCGCCGAGGAGCTGATCGGAAAAAGCCGTCTGGAAGAAAATTCCTATCGTCTTTCCGATTGGCAGCATTGTCACGAAGCGGTCAGGCGGCAGGCAATCAATTTATTGATTGCGCCGTTTCTGTCGAAGCCGGTTGAACTCCGGCATATCGAACTTTGCAGCCGTGCAATCGCCGGATCGAACGGTAAGATAGAATTGTCAAAAGACTTGTATCTGTGCGTAAAAGGTGATATAATAACAATTCAGACTTGCGATAATGTATGCGACAGCTGGGAAACCGCTGTTACCGGTGAAATCGTTAATACACCGTATGCTTGCTATTGTGTACGACTTTGTGATGTATCACAGCTTGACAAAACGGACGAACGATTTGCCGTCGATGCCGATACCGTTAAAGGAAAAATGGTTTTGCGTTCCCGCTTACCGGGCGACAGAATTAAAGATAAGCGCCGGGGCAACACCAAGACACTGAAAAAGCTTTTTTGTGAAAGGAAGGTACCGGCGGAAGAACGGAATAAAATTGCTGTTCTCAGCGATGACAACGGTGTTTTGTGGGTAGAAAATATTTGTGCAGACGCAAAGAACGCGGTGACGCAAAAAACGAAAAAAGTATATATCGTGAAAAAGAGAGGGTAAAATATGAGTAATACTATGCTTGATGATATCAGTGAGATTTTTTTCAGCCGTGAACAGCTGGCCGAAATGACGAGGCGCATCGGCACTGAGATCAGCCGTGATTTTGCCGACAAGAATCTGCTGATGGTCAGCGTCCTGAAAGGTTCTGTCGTTTTTATGGCGGATCTTATGCGTAATATCACGATTCCGTGCCGGATTGACTTTATTACAGCGGCAAGCTACGGTGCCGGTACTTCGTCAAGCGGTAATGTGGATATCACAAAAGATCTTTCCGAGGACGTGGAAGGCTACGATATCCTGATCGTGGAAGATATTCTTGACAGCGGCAACACACTTCAGAAGCTTTCCGATTTTCTTTTGACAAAGAATCCGTCAAGCATCACGATCTGTACTTTGCTTGATAAGCCCTCAAGACGTTCACCTGACGTAAAAATCAGCGCAAAATACATCGGTGCCGAAGTCCGTGATGAATTTGTTGTCGGCTACGGACTTGATTATAACCAAAAATACCGGAATCTTCCGTTTATCGGTATTCTGAAACCGGAAGCGATTGAAGGCAACCACTAAAATCAACGAATATTTTTTCCTGTACACGTTTTACCGGATTTAAAAAGGAGTGCTCGAATATTGAAGAATAAGAATAAGAATCTGGGAAGTTTAATCTATCTGATTTTGCCTTTGATTCTGATTCTGGTAATCGGTTACTTTACCGCAAGCCAGAATGTAGCCAAAAAGACAAAATACTGTGAAATCGTCAATCTTTTCAAAACCAATCAGGTGACGGAATTCACTTTGACCATCCGAAGCGGTGCGCTCACTTACAAGGTAAAAGGTGACAATACCGAAAAGAAATATACGCTTCCGAGTGTTGAGCTTTTCTTGAACGATGTTCACGATGATATTGTCGAATACAATGAACAGCATCCTGAAAATCAGATTGTCTATGATTACAAAGCCGGTGCAAACAGTTCCGTCTGGGCAAGTGTTTTGCCGATGGTGCTTCTTTCTGCCGTGTTTGTTTTTGCAATGTACTATCTGATGAAGCGCATGGAAAAGACCATAACGAACGAAAATAATATGACCTTAAGCTTCGGCAAGGCCAGAGCAAAACTCAGCAAGGATGAAAAGCGCAAGACAACCTTTGACGATGTTGCCGGAGCGGACGAAGAAAAGGCGGAGCTTGAAGAAATTGTTGATTTTCTCAAAGACCGGACGAAATTCATTGAAATCGGTGCAAGAATCCCCAAAGGTGTTTTGCTTGTTGGCCCTCCGGGTACGGGTAAAACTCTTCTTGCGCGCGCCGTTGCCGGAGAAGCAGGCGTGCCTTTCTTCTCGATTTCCGGCTCGGATTTCGTTGAAATGTATGTCGGTGTCGGTGCATCGAGAGTTCGTGACCTCTTCAATCAGGCAAAGAAGAACGCTCCGTCGATTCTTTTTATTGATGAAATTGATGCTGTCGGTCGCCACAGAGGCGCCGGAATGGGCGGCGGACACGACGAACGTGAGCAGACCCTTAACCAATTGCTGGTCGAAATGGATGGTTTCGGTATGAACGACGGCGTTATTGTTATCGCCGCAACCAACCGCCCCGATATACTCGACCCCGCTCTTTTAAGACCGGGAAGATTTGACCGACAGATTACGGTCAACTATCCCGATGTTAAGGGAAGAGAAGATATTCTCAAGGTTCATGCAAGAAACAAATGCCTTGCTCCTGACGTCAATCTTCGTACAATCGCGCAAAGCACAGCGGGCTTTACCGGTGCCGATCTTGAAAATCTTCTGAACGAAGCCGCTCTTCTTGCCGTCCGAAAGAAGAAAAAAGCGCTTACGATGGAGGACATTGAAGAAGCAACGATTAAAGTTGTTATGGGCACCGAGAAAAAATCGCATAAAATGTCCGACAAGGAAAAGAAACTTACGGCTTACCATGAAGCGGGTCATGCCATTGCAACGTACTATATTCCGGGTCAGGATCCTGTTCACCAGGTGTCGATCATTCCGAGAGGTATGGCCGGCGGCTATACAATGTCGCTTCCGCAGGAGGACAAATCGTATAAGCTGAAGAATGATATGCTTGACGACATCGTAATTCTTCTCGGCGGCCGCGTTGCCGAAGCTCTTGTGCTCGGTGATATTTCAACAGGCGCATCAAACGACCTTGAAAGAGCGACCGATACGGCAAGGGATATGGTTACAAGATACGGTATGAGCAAAGTTATAGGTCCCGTTGCCTATAATCCCGGGAACCATGAGGTTTTCCTCGGCCGTGACTATAACAGCACAAGAAATTACTCCGAAGAGATCGCCTGTGAGATCGATAAGGAGATTCATAATATTCTTTCGAACGGTTATGCCCGTTGTGAAAAGCTTCTCAGCGATCACAGTGATAAGCTTCACGAGCTTGCCGAATATCTTATCGTCAACGAAAAAATCGATGGTGATCAGTTTAAGCGTCTTATGGAAGGCACATTGCTTTCCGCTTCTCATGCGGAGGATATGGTGCTCCCGTCTGACAGTACTTTCGCCGAAAAAACGGAAAGTGAACAGGAATAAGCATTGTACGGACTTTCGTCAATTATACGAAAGTCCATTTTTTTCTTGCCCTTCGCGTTGTTTTGTGATATAATAGAAAAGCTATGATGTTTTTAGAAAAACGTTGAAAATCTGAACGAAAGGATGCGTCGGCTCCGGCGCAAAGATGGATAGATGTTGGAATATATTAAAATGCTTGTGATGTCATTTATAAGCGGTGCTTTTTCCGCCTTGCCGGTTTCTTCCTCGGCTCATTTTGCGTATTTAAACTCTGTTTTACATTTTTCTGCCGATGCTGATACAATCGGCTTTTATTACAGCATTATTTCGGTTGTTTTCTCGCTTGTTGTTTTTGTTTTTTTGCGCAAGCTTTATACAAAATCACTTTCTTCTCTTTTTAAACCGGGTGGCAGAACCGATTCCAATAAACAAAGTCAATATAAAAAAATTGCGGTCAATCTTTTTCTCAGTCTTTTGCCTGCGATCCTTTTGTTTATCCCCATATCCAAATCATCCTTCCTGTTTGACGTTTTTGATCGCTACTTTACCGACGACCACCTTATGGTGACTTCCTTTTGCTGCATCGCAAGCGGAATCATTCTTACGGTTGCCATCTGGTATTCGCACAAAAGGACTGCCAAGACAAAGAGAAGCGCAAATCCGTCTTCGGTAATACGTTACGGTATTTATCAGCTTCCGGCGTATATTTTCCCGGGCTTTTCTCATGTGTCTTCCGGCTCCGCCGCTTTAGCTGTCAGTGATGTTGACGATATGGTTATGGCAAGAGAGGTACTCTTATATCTTGCGCCGTCAACGTTTATAGTCGGTCTGGTCAGAGCAATAAGATACATTGTTGCCGGAATCACGCTTGACCCTGTTATGATCGTAATTTGTGTTGTTGCGTCTCTTGTTTCAAGCGCTGTAGTAGTAAACGCAATCGGCAGAATCAACGCAAAGCGTCTGTATACGTTCGCCAGTGTATATTCGGTTCTTTTCGGACTGTTCATTTTTCTTGCATCGTTTTATGTTTGATTAAGGAGACGTTATGGCTGAAAATAAAACGAAACAAAAAACGACCCGTCAGTCTGAATCCGGCTCAAAAGCCAATAATAAATCAAAAGGAAAGACGGGCTCGGCAAAAAAATCTTCAACGAAATCCGCAAAAGGCAAGGGGAAGAATAAAAAAGAAAACCTGAGTTTTTATGAAAGCCACAGAAACATACTGATGCTCCTGTATCTTGCTGTTTCCGTTTTTATGCTTTGCGTGGCTTTTATACCGGGTTATAATTTCTGGCTGAGAATCAGAGGAGCCTGCTACGGCTTCTTCGGCCTCGGTTTTATCGTTTTTGCATTATGTATTTTGTATGTCGGCCTCAGGATTGCCCTGAATAACCTGAAACGAAACGTAGCGGTTACAACCATATCCGGCTTTATGCTCAGTACAGTGTTTTCGTCGCTGATTCATCTGTTTCTGAATACGATAAAAGCCGGTGGAAAAGAAGAATGGCTCACTCAGCTGAAAAATGCTGCTTCTGTCGGTTGGGATATCAGTTTTGAATTTCGTGCAACCGGCGGTGTGATCGGCGCTTTTGTCGGCGGAGGACTTCTTCATCTCCTCGGTAAGGCGGCGGCTTGCATCATTCTGATTGCTTTGCTCACCGTATTTGCCATGCTCTTTTTTGATATCAGCTTTTCGTCACTCGGTTCAGTTGTTTCGTCTCTGATTAACGGCGGAAAGAACAAGCTTGACGACGGAAAACAGGTTATTAAAGAAAAAGGACGGCAAAAACATGAAGAACACAAGATTAAATCTGAAATAAAGAAAAAAGAAAAAGCGGCGAAAAAACAGCGTGAAGCCGAAGAGGCACAACGCCGTAAGCAGGAAGAATCGGACGACTTTAACTTCCGTTCCTCTGAGGTTGAGATCGATTTCGATGCACGAAACAGAGAGCCGGAACGTCCGGCTCCTCCGAGAGTGTACAATCCGCCCGAGCGTCTGTTTACCGATTTTGACGATTCCGGGGCGAATAACCCGAATGCGCGTGTGTTCGAAAGACCTGAAAGCGGTTCCCGAAAACCGTCCGCAGACGAAGAAAGTGCCGATGAACAGAACATCGAAACCGATGAAGCTTCATCTCCGGTTTTCCCCGAAGAGGTTGAACCGCTTGATGATGAACCGTTTGAGAAAGTCGATTTTGATGAAGAAGATGGATCGGGTTCCGACCTTCCCGATTCCGCCGCAAAGCTTGTCAATGACGCAATCAGCAGCGCGCAGGAAAATGAAAAGAAAAATCAGACTGAGGTGCAGTCTTATTCCGATCGTCCGGTTCTCAAGCGCGAGTATTCACTTCCGCCGATTGATTGCCTTCGTGAGCCTGATTTCAGCCGGGACGACGATTTTGCGCTTGAAATGAAGACAACGGCAAAGAAGCTTGTCGATACGCTCAAGAGCTTTAATGTTGAAACAACCCTTATCGGTGTCAGTCGCGGACCGTCGGTTACTCGTTATGAGCTTCAGCCCGCACCTGGTGTGAAAATCAGTAAAATTACCAATCTTGCCGATGATATCGCACTGAATCTTGCCTCGTCGGGCGTACGAATCGAAGCGCCGATTCCGAACAAATCGGCGGTCGGTATCGAAGTCCCGAATAAGTTCCGTGCCACGGTTACCTTGCGGGAAATTATCTCATCATCTGCTTTTGTCAAAGCAAAGAGTAAGCTGAACGTTGCGTTGGGTAAGGATATTTCCGGTACGGTTGTCTGTACCGATCTTGCCAAAATGCCGCATCTTCTGATTGCCGGTACGACCGGTTCGGGTAAATCCGTTTGCCTTAACTGTATGATCGCAAGCATTCTTTACAACGCGAAACCGTCGGAAGTCAAGCTTCTGATGATCGACCCGAAGCAGGTTGAATTTTCCGTTTATAACGGCATACCGCATCTTCTTGTTCCCGTTATTTCCGACGTGCGAAAAGCGGCCGGTGCGCTCTCGTGGGCGGTCGGTGAAATGGAAAGCCGTTATAAAACCTTTTCTGCCTGCGGAGTCAGAGATATCGGCGGTTTTAACAATTTCGTCAAGGATCATCCTGAGCATGAACCGATGCCGAAGATCGCTATTTTCATTGACGAGTTAAATGACCTGATGATGGTATCGCCGAAAGAGGTTGAAGACTCAATCTGCCGCCTTGCCCAAAAAGCAAGAGCCGCCGGTATGCATCTTGTTGTTGCGACACAGCGTCCGTCTGTCGACGTTATCACCGGTATCATCAAAGCAAATATCCCGAGCCGTCTTTCGCTTTCCGTTTCGTCTCAGATTGATTCAAGAACAATCCTTGACACGGTCGGAGCGGAAAAGCTTTTAGGCAACGGCGATATGTTGTTTAATCCGCTCGGAATGTCAAAGCCCGTCCGAATTCAGGGTGCCTACCTTTCGGAAGAAGAAATTGAAAAAATTGTTGATTTCATTAAGGCAGAAGAAAGCGTCGAATATGACAGCGATGTCATGGACGAAATCGAAAGAAAAGCGGTTGAAGATAAGAAATCAACTGCCGCCGCAGCCGCCGGTGACAGTGCGGACAGCGGTGACGATATGCTTGAAAAAGCATTGGAGGTCGCCGTTGAATGTGAAGCCGCGTCGGCAAGCCTGTTCCAGCGAAAGCTTCGCATCGGCTATGCGAGAGCCGCAAGAATTATGGATCAGCTTGATGAAAAAGGTCTGATCGGTCCCGCCGAAACGGGCGGAAAACCGAGAAAGGTGTTAATTACGAAATCACAGCTTCTCGAAATGAAAGCAACGAGAGGTGAACCGGCAATGCAGGAAAATGACGAAGCCGAGGATTTTGATGTGCTTTCCGATTAAAAAGGGAGTGAGATCATTCCCTTTTTCTTCATATATTATGGGAGGTCTTATATGAGCCAAAGCAGAAATGAATTCCTGCCTGTGCATTTCAGCGAGATGAAAGAGCGTGGCTGGGACGAGGTCGATTTTGTTTATGTGAACGGTGATGCCTATGTTGACCATCCGAGCTTCGGAGCGTCCATAATTACCCGTGTTCTTGAGGACGCAGGCTTTAAGGTCGGTTTTCTTGCTCAGCCGGATTGGCATTCCTGTGAACCGTTCAAGGAGTTCGGAAGACCAAAGCTTGGATTTTTTGTCTCTTCGGGCAATATTGATTCCATGGTCGCTCATTATACGGCGGCCAAAAAAAGACGAAGTGACGATGCCTACACGCCCGGCGGAAAAAGCGGTGCAAGACCCGACAGAGCCGTTATCGTGTATTGCAACCGAATCCGGGAAGCCTACGGCGATATTCCGATCATTATCGGCGGACTGGAAGCGTCCTTGCGCCGTTTTGCACATTATGACTACTGGGATGATAAAATCAGACGGTCGATTATTTTTGATTCGCAGGCTGATCTGATTTCCTACGGAATGGGCGAGAAGCAGACGGTTGAAATTGCAAATCGGCTGAAAAACGGTGAGCCGATCTCATCAATCACCAACGTCAGAGGCACTTGCTATGTCTGTGATGTCGAGAATACGCCGCTTGAGGGTGCTGAATGTCCCTCATTCGAAAACGTAACGAAAAGCAAGCGTGAATATGCCGTTTCCTGCCGCATTCAGCTTGATGAGCAGGATCCGATCCGAGGCAAGCGGATCAAACAGCGACACGGCAAAAAAATGCTTGTGCAAAATCCGCCGATGCCGCCGCTTACGACCGAAGAACTCGATGCCGTTTATGCTTTGCCGTATCAGCGCACTTACCATCCGAGCTATGAAAAATTCGGCGGTGTTCCGGGAATCGAAGAAGTCCGTTTTTCCATCACGCATAACCGCGGCTGTTTCGGTGCGTGTAATTTTTGCTCGATAGCTTTGCATCAGGGGCGATTTGTTACCTCCCGGAGCAAGCAGTCCATTCTTGATGAAGCAAAACTGCTGACAAAGCTACCTGATTTCAAAGGCTACATTCATGATATCGGCGGACCGACCGCCAACTTCAGACGAACCTCCTGTGAAAAACAACTGAAAAGCGGTTTATGCAAAGGTAAAAAATGTCTTGCCCCGAAAGCGTGCCCGTCTCTCATTGCCGATCACACCGAATATCTTGATATTCTGCGTTCCGTGCGCGCTTTGCCCGGGGTGAAACGTGTATTTATCCGTTCGGGTATACGGTATGATTATATTTTAAAAGATAAGGACGAGACTTTTTTCA